>JBKJQU010000165.1:0-4328 GCA_046594995.1 Aestuariivirga sp. | reverse complement strand
TTCACGGCAGAATGGCTGCTATTAAAAGCGATGAAGGAATACCAGTTCTTGCGCGGGTAGACGTGCTGCTGCTTGCCATCCATCTTTATGGAAAGGGCAGGCGTATAGTCGTGCTTCACAACACAGATGGCCTTCGAGGGATCAAGGCTGGCCTCAATCTCGCGGATGTCGGCCGTGAAGAGGAAATCGCAATCCGTGAAGATGCTCCAGTCGTTGTAGGCGCTGAGGTAGGGTGTCAGGAACCGCGAGATGGAAAACTCTGTGGAGGCCTTGGCATCGACCGGCCTTGTATAGAGGCCAAGCTCCCGCAGGGCGGAAAGCCTGAGTGGATAGACACCAAGATCCAAGCCTCCATGCCGCAGAAGGGAATGGCGGCATACCTGCCATGCAATATCCTCACGGCTGTCGTAGCCCACAAAAATCTTCAATTCCGGGTTTCCTCGATTACTGTCCGGCACGGGCCGGAGTTTCTAGAAAGGCCTACAGGATTTTAGCTGGTTTGCGGATGCTTCGCGACGTTTCGTTTTGCAACGGATCACCCGTTTCATCACGCGTGTTCCCTGATGATCGCCACCATCAGCGAAACCACAAAGTAGAGAATCAACAGCAGCATTGCCGCAGTACCGATATTATATGCCCTGTCAGGGTAGAGCGATGCATCCGCCAGTGAAGGCTCGGTGACGATGATCAGATATTTCAGGCGCTGTATGGCTTCAACGCGGGCGCGCTCCAGCTGTGTCAGGTTCGATTTGTAGATCGTTTCGACAAATTCAAGATTGAACTGGATTTCCCGGAACTGTGCTGCGAGTTCGGCGACGGCCGATCCGCCGGAACCGCCGGACAGCCGTTCCTTCTCCTGGGAGATCTGCTTCGTGAGGCTCGTGATCTCCGCCTTGATGTTCTGGATGACAGGGGAGTTCTCGTTCAGTTCGCGGCGCTTCACGTCAAGCTCGCCCTGCTTGGTGATGAGAAGGCTGTTCAGGGTTCCGATGCTGGAATTGATCATTGCAGCTTCGGTATCCGTGGTCAGCATTCCGTTCTCGCGCTGGAATTTCAGGAGTTCGGTCTTCGCATCCCGGACACGGGCCTCGGATGTCTTGAGCTGGGTTTCGAAGAACTTCGTCTGTTCGACAGTGACGCGGGAATTGAGAATATCTACAAAAACCTGGCTGCGCGCGATGATCGTCGTCAATATCTTCTGCGCGAATTCACGAGAGAAAGCCTCGACGTGCACATTCACCAGGCGGGACGTGGTGTCGTAACTGACCACGATGTATTCTGCGATATACTTGTGGAAATCCTCCAGCGAAGCTTCCGCCGGCAGCCGCGACATCCAGTCGACCGAAGGGTCTGAATAGTGCTGGCGGAGCTGCAGGTTGTTTTCAAGATACTGCAGCATGTCGAGCGAGTTGATGAAGGTGACGAGCGTCAAGGCGTCCTTGTCGTCGGCGACTGCGGGAATGCCGATGACCGTCAGGTCGAGAGACGCCGCGGAGTTGTTGTCCTCAGCGATCGAAATGATCGAATCGCTGTGAAACCTGTCTGTTGCCTGCTGGAGCTGGTACCAGGCAAAAACGCTCAGTGGCAGAATGAAGAGCAGCAGAAACAGGACGGAGCGGTAGCCAATTCGCATCGGAGGTCAAATCCAGTTCATCAATCGGGATTGGTGGGGCTCGGGGTTGCGCGCCCGAAGACAGATCGTGTTTGGCCGGTGAGGAAAGAGCCGCCGGTGTTCAAGAATGATGCAGGCGATACGGAAGCCGGTGGTGCCGCGTCCGCAAACTCAGCCGCATCAATGCTGTCGCGCATTTCCCGGGCCTGGGCTGCGTCCATGGCAGCGGTTTCCTGAGCTGAAGCAACAAGCCAGGCGCGCGCCTGGCTGGCCGCGGGTCCGGAGCCTGCCTGATCATCCAGAAACTGAAGAAGAAGCCTTGCGGCGCGGGCAGCGGTCATCTGCGCGCGGTCCTGGCGGAGTGTTGCACGCTGTATCAGAAGGCTTCTCGAACCCGCAGGGCGAAGTGCCGGTGAAGTGACGGGCGGGAGTGGTGCCGTGCCGGCCTGCGGTTCGCGTGCGGGTGCTACGGGGTCCAACGCTGGACGTGGTCTCACGCGTTGTGCCAGAGGGGCTGTGCCCACAGGCGGTGCGGTGGTGGGGCCAACCGGCGGCGATACTGGTGCTAGTTCAGGCAGGACTTCAGGCATCTCTGGCACGGGCTCCGGAACTGCTTCGAAAGCGTCAGCAGCCATTTTCATTTCCCGTTTGAGGCGGCGCTGCTCGCGGCGGGCCTTGCGGCCGTCAGGCTCGGTTGATGGCTGTGCTGCTGCTTCAGCGTCTGCGGGTTCAGGCTCTCCGGCGATGGTTTCGACAGGCATTGTTTGCCGCTGCCTCAACTCACGCCTGAGGCGGCGCTGCTCGCGAAGGGCCTTGCGGTCCTCATCGGTTTCATCGGGCTCAACATCGGCAACAGGAGTCTCGGGTTCTGCGGCGGCAGGTTCAACTGGGGCTGCCTGTTGAATTTTCAGTTCGCGCCTGAGGCGGCGCTGCTCACGCAGGGCCTTGCGGTCATCATCGGTTTCAACAGGTCCGGCTTCGGCAACGGGTGCCTCGGGTTCGGCTGCGGACGGTTCAACTGGCGAGGTCTGTTGTATTTTCAGTTCGCGCTTAGCACGGCGCTGCTCGCGAAAGGCCTTGCGCTCGCTGCCTGTGTCGCCGGCTGCCGCTGCTGCGGCATCTGCTTCCGGATTTGCGATGCCATCGATTTTGTCCGCCCGGCGCCGTGTTCGCTTTGCGCGCCGGTCCTGCACTTCGTCCTCGCCGCCATAGGCTGCCAGTGCATCCTTGATGTCGTCATAAAAGGTCAGATTGCCGTTCTGAATGACGATCCCCGAATCGCAGATGTCGAGCAATTCGTCCGTGCGGTGCGATGCGATGATGAACTTCGAGGTCTTGAGGCGTTCCTTCACCATGGCTGCCGCGCTCTTGCGGAACTCCTTATCGCCAGCGGCGCTGATTTCGTCGAAGAGATAGTAGTCGAAATTCATCGACATGTTGATGGCGAAGGCCACACGCTGCCTCATGCCTGCGGAATAAGTTCCGACCGGCATGTCGAAATACTTGCCGATGTTCGCCAGTTCGCGCACGTATTCGATGAGATCGCCGATCTCGTCGCGCTGCAGCCCATAGATGCGGCCTGCGAAACGTGCGTTTTCACCGCCCGTCAGGGAACTCTGGAGGCCGGGCGTCAAGCCCATCGGCGGAGAAATGCGGCCGGACCGCAGGATCTTTCCTTCGCTTGGAATGTCAGCGCCGCCGATCAGCCGCAGGAATGTCGACTTGCCCGCGCCGTTGGGGCCAAGCACGCCGACGCTCTTGTCGATCGGCAAGGCCAGCGACACGTCGCGGAATATGTAATGCCGCCCGAAGTCGGTTGGATAATACTTGCTGACACTGACGAGTTCAATCATCGTTCAATCACTTTGAAGCGGTTTACGTAGTAACTCAGGAAACCGATAAACAACGCTCCCGCCACCCAGGCAGACCAGTAATAAAAGGACGCGCCCTGAAACGGCGTCATGCCGAGCGTGTATTGCCGCAAAAGCTCCATGGCAGATGCGATGGGATTCCATGCTATGAAAACCTGCCCATCGGCTGGCAATTCACTGATTGGATGCATCACGCCAGACAGGAAAATGAGCCCCCGGGATAGTAGCTGGATAACCTTGTTGAACACAGGAAAGCGCGTGCCGTAAACCCCGATAATGAGGCTGAGCCCAAATGCAAATACCAGCAACATAGCGAAGATGCCAAATCCATGGAGAAACCAGTCCATGTTGATCGCCAGTCCGGCAAACCACCAGATCAGGAAGAGCAGAATGGCGCCGCCTGTAATGGTGAGCAAGGTTTCAAGGACGAAACTGGCAAAGATCACGTCGAAGGGCTTCACATTCGGAAAGGCATAGAAGGCGCGGTTGGAATGGACGGACCTCGGAATTGAGGCGATGGATCGGCGGACGATGGCGAATGCCGTCATGCTGACAGCGAGAAACAGGATGATGGGAATGCCCTGAACTTCCTGGCGCCGGATGAGATAGTAGAAGCCGGTCACGACCAGTGTGCCGATGACCGGCTCCATCACGACGCCGACCAGCGACAGGAGGCCGTAGCCATCCTGACCAGCGCGGGACTTGATCTCGCGGAAGATCAGCGCAAAGAGAACGTTGCCCTGCCGCCTTCCGCCTTCGGAAAGATCGAGAAAGAAACGCGTCAGGCTGCCCATCGGAGCTGGACTGCTATGCGTCATCGACACTGCCCTTTGTCCACGCCCTGA
>JBKJQU010000021.1:0-3441 GCA_046594995.1 Aestuariivirga sp. | reverse complement strand
AACAAGTGCGGGGATGACGATTGAGGGGACGTGAGGGGATGACAGGTGTGGGGTGCGGTGTGGAGAAGTGTTGTTTCCATTCAACCGTCATCCCTGCGCAGGCGGGGACCCCGCTTTCTTCAGGCCTGGTTTTCAGACGGAAAGCGGGGCCCCGGCTTTCGCCGGGGTGACGGATCATGGAAGAATGGGTAATGGTTGACAGGGTGCTTTCGCGGAGGTGATGAAACGGGAACTGTGGCTATGGTTGGTATCGGGTGCCAGATGAGTTAAGAAGTCCCCATGCAGAAAACCGATGTTTCGACCCTCACGCAGCTCGGCTCCGCCATTGAGGCTCCGGCGTCCCCTGAACAGGCCATTCTGGAGCGGGTGCCGAACAGCCAGCATGATGTGAACTACCTCGTGCGCTTTGTGGCGCCGGAGTTTACTTCGCTCTGCCCGATGACGGGGCAGCCCGATTTCGCGCATCTGGTGCTGGATTATGTGCCGGACCAGTGGCTGGTGGAATCGAAGTCGATGAAACTGTTCCTCGGCTCGTTCCGCAACCATGGCAGCTTCCATGAGGATTGCACCATCGGCATTGCGCGGCGGTTGGTGAGAGAGCTTCAACCGCGCTGGCTGCGGATCGGCGGATACTGGTATCCGCGCGGCGGCATTCCGATCGACGTGTTCTGGCAGACGGGTGCGCCGCCTGAGGGTGTGTGGGTGCCGGACCAGGGCGTTCAGCCCTATCGCGGACGGGGTTAAGCGGCGGCGTCAGCCTTCGCCACCTTGTCCAGCGCCATCAGCGTGGTGAGCAGGCCTTCGAGCTTGTTGAGCGGCACCATGTTAGGGCCGTCGCTCGGCGCGTTGTCCGGGTCTTCATGCGTCTCGATGAAGATGCCGGCGACGCCCACGGCCACGGCTGCGCGCGACAGGACCGGGACCATGCGGCGGTCGCCACCGCTCGATGCGCCCTGGCCTCCCGGCTGCTGCACGGAATGCGTGGCATCGAAGATCACGGGCGCGCCCATCGCCGCCATGATGGGCAGCGAGCGCATGTCGGACACCAGCGTGTTATAGCCAAACGACGCGCCGCGCTCGGTGAGCATGACGTTCGGGTTGCCGCTTTCCACGATCTTCTGCAGCACGTTCTTCATGTCCCATGGTGCCAGGAACTGGCCCTTCTTGACGTTCACCACGGCTCCCGTTTTCGCGGCGGCGATCAGGAGATCGGTCTGGCGGCAGAGGAAGGCGGGGATCTGGAGAATGTCGACGACGGATGCGACTTCGGCGCACTGGCCGTTCTCGTGAACGTCGGTCAGGGTTGGAAGGCCCAGCTCCTTCTTGATGCCGGCAAAGACGGCGAGCGATTTTTCAAGCCCCATGCCGCGCTTGCCGGACAAGCTGGTGCGGTTGGCCTTGTCGAAGCTCGACTTGTAGACGAGGCCAAGCCCGAGACGGTTGCAGATTTCCTTCAGGCTGCCCGCCATCATGAAAGCATGGTCGCGGCTTTCCATCTGGCAGGGGCCAGCGATCAACGACAGCGGCAGGGCATTGCCGAAGGAGACGCTGCCGAGGGTGACGGTGGAATTCGAATTCATGTTGGATACACCAGAAATGTGCCCGAGCCGTGGGCACAGAGTTTACCGTTCGAGTCGATGATCTTCGCATCCGCCGTGAGCATGGTGCGGCCCGCATGGATGACGTTTGCGGTGCAGACGAGGCGGCCGTTCGACGCGTCGACCTTGCGGACGTAATTCACCTTCAGCTCGATCGTGCCGTAGCCGATATTGGCGGGAAGTTTCGTTTGCACCGCGCAGCCCAATGCGGAATCCAGCAGCGTCGCGGCATAGCCGCCGTGGAGGCGCATTTGCGGATTGTAGAATTTGGGATCGGGGAAGGCCTCGAAGGTGGCCGACCCGTCTGATACCTCGATCAAGCGCATGTTCATGGTATCGGCCATGCCCGGTCCGTGCCAGTTCATGATGCGCTGCTTCAGGTGTTCGAGGCCGCTCATGCCGGCCGATTGCTTCGTTCCCTCGTCCATGCGTGCCCTATTTCTGCGGGGCCTGCATTACAGCAAGCGGATGCGGAATGGTAATGCCTTTTTCGCGGAAGGCACTGAGCAAAGCGAAGCGGATTTCGCTGGCCACCTGCCCGCCCAGGAAAATATCCGACACAAAGCAGCGCAGCTCGAAATCGAGCCCGTTGACGCCAAGCCGCACGAGGGCGACGATGGGCTCAGGGAAGGTCAGGACCATTTCATGCTCGCGCGCGAGATCGAGCAGGATGGTTTTCACCAGCTCCGCATCACAATCATAATCGGCCGTGACGGCGACGACGACGCGGCCCATCGTATCCTTGTGGGTCCAGTTCCGGACCGGCTGGATGATAAGGTTCGAATTCGGCACGATGATCGAGCACGAATCGAAGGTCTCGATCTCGGTGGACCGCACGTTGATCTTCTTGACGATGCCCTCGCCATCGGGAAGCGCGATCCAGTCGCCCACGCGGATGGGGCGTTCGGCCAGCAGGATCAGGCCCGATATGAAATTGTTGACGATGGACTGCAGGCCGAAGCCGATGCCGATGCCCAATGCGCCGACGATGATGGCGAGGTTCGAGAAATCGAAGCCCGCGGCGGTGAGCGCGAAGCCTGCGGCGAGGATATAGCCGGCATAGCTGGCGCCCTTGCGGATCGAGTCCTGTACGCCCTTGACGATGAGGGGTTCTGTCAGGACACGGCGATCGAGCCAGCGGATCACCAGCCGCGTAAGCAGGATGCCCATTGCCAGTATGAACAGCAAAACGGTGACAGACCACGGCGAGAGCCTGATCTCGCCGATCTGAACGCCGAAGGATGCCGTGTTGAGGATGCTGTTGAAATCGACCCAAGTGACCGTCCAAAGCAGGAACAGCAGCGGGAGCCCGGCGATCACCAGCATGAAATCGACACTGATGCGGGACAGGATGCCAAGCCGTTCGATGGCCCGTTCGCCAAGGCCGGTGACGCGCCGGGTAAAGCGCCCGAAGCCGCTCTGCGGATCGAAGCTCGCCCGCACCGCTGCATCGGAAAGATGGTGCACGAGGAACAATGCCGTCAACAGCATGCCCGTCCGGAAAATCTGCTGCGCGATGAAGCTCGCGAGCGAGAGATAGCCCAGCAGCAAGGCGCCGAACCCCATGGCAATTGCCAGCCAGATCAATGGCGTGAAGGGCGCCACCCAGCGGAAATAGATGCGGCGGCCAGCGGGATCGGCCAGGCCAAACTGGCTGCGGATCGTGACCACGATCAGGGAGAGCAGCACCAGCATGGCGAGCGCGGAAACGGCAGATTGCCCAATAGTGTAGGTAACCGGCAGGAACAGCGCATTGGCAAGTTCGAGCAGATTGCGATGCGCTACCGAGATGAAGGCGGTAAGGCCAACGAGAAAGGGAAGCCGCGCTGCGGCGGTGTCATCG
>JBKJQU010000436.1:0-5718 GCA_046594995.1 Aestuariivirga sp. | reverse complement strand
CGGCACCGGCATCCTCTCCGAGACGCCGGAAATCTATGGCGCGGAACATCTGCTCACACGCCGTGCGGCAAGCCGCGAGGTGGGCGAGAAGCTCGTCGACATCATCAAGTGGTGGGAGGATTACACCAGCCGCAACAACATGGAGATGAACAACAACCCGTCTCCGGGAAACAAGCTGGGCGGCCTCACCTCGATTCTCGAAAAATCATTGGGTGCGGCGGCCAAGGGCGGCACGACGACGCTCCGCCATGTTTACCGCTATGCCGAGCCGGTGACGGGCAAGGGATTCGTCTTCATGGATACGCCGGGCTACGATCCGGTGGCGGCCACGGGCCAGGTGGCGGGCGGCGCCAACCTGCTGTGCTTCACCACCGGGCGGGGTTCGGCCTATGGCTGCAAGCCGGTGCCCTCGATCAAGCTTGCCACCAACACCGACATCTATCTGCGCATGATCGACGACATGGACATCAACTGCGGCGATGTTCTGGACGGCGTCTCGATTCAGGACAAGGGCCAGCAGATCTTCGAAATGATGCTGAAGGTGGCATCGGGCGAACACACCAAATCCGAGGACCTGGGCTATGGCGACAATGAATATGTGCCCTGGCAGGTCGGCGCGGTGATGTAACCGCCAGTCATCTTTGCACCATGTTTTCCGGCAAAGACAAACCCGTCCCGCGCATGTGCAGCTTCACGATCCTTAAAGCGTGACCTGCTAGCACGTTGCGGAGACGTGGAGTGCCGGGAACAGGATGGGACTTTTCCGCTCGAAGAAGGTGAGCCGGGGAAAACAGCGGGTGGAACCGCAGCTTTTCTCCGGGCGGAGCCGTGGAAAGCAGCCGGCCAAGACCTTGCCGCGCCGCCGCCGTTCGTTTCTGGGCGGCCTCTTCCGCTTCGGCTTCAGCGTGGCGCTGCTCGGCACCGTGGGGCTTGCCGCAATCTTCGGCTATATCTGGCTGACACTCAACGAGAACGGCCTGCTGAAAATTCCGGACCGCGAACCCGGCATGATGGTGCTGGCCGCCGATGGTTCGGTTCTGGCCGAGCAGGGCGCCTTCAACGGTGACGAGGCGCGCCTCTCCGAATTGCCAAGCTATGTGCCCAATGCCATCATCGCCATCGAGGACCGCCGCTTCCGCAATCATTTCGGCGTCGACCCGATAGGTCTGATCCGCGCGACGCTCATAAACTACCAGTCTGGCCGCGTCGTGCAGGGCGGTTCGACGATAACGCAGCAGCTCGCCAAGAATCTTTTCCTCACCCATGACCGCACCATGCAAAGGAAATTGCAGGAAGTGGTGCTGGCGGTGTGGCTTGAAACCAAATTCACCAAGGACGAGATTCTCCAGCTCTATCTGAACCGCGTTTATTACGGTTCGGGCGCCATGGGAATCGAGAAAGCGGCGCGCACCTATTACCAGAAGCCGGCGTCTGAACTTACCCTGATGGAAGCTGCAACGCTTGCGGGCGTGCTGAAGTCGCCGAGCAACACCAATCCTTCAGCCAACCCGGAAGCCGCGGCTGCTCGCGGAAAACTTGTCGTGGCCTCGATGGCGGACGCAGGCTTCATCACCGAGTTCGAAGCCGCCGAAGTGTCGGATCAGCCCGCCGAAGTGCGCTCCACCAATTATATTCCCGCCAAGCAGTTCATCGTCGACTGGGTGAACGAGCAATTGCCCGAATTCGTGAAGGACTATGACCAGTCGCTCATCGTCGAGACCACGATCGATCCGGCGCTGCAGGCCTCTGCCGAAAAATCGCTTCGCAGCCACCTGAACGCGGAAGGCGTGAAGATGGGCGCGACCGAGGGTGCGCTTGTGGTGCTTGACGGATCGGGCGCAGTGCGCGCCATGGTCGGCGGCAAGTCCTACAGGAAGAGCCAGTTCAACCGTGTCACCAAGGCCAAGCGCCAGCCGGGTTCGGCTTTCAAGCCGTTCCTCTACCTGGCAGCACTTGAACAGGGATACCGCCCGGACTCGGTCGAGATCGACGAACCCGTCAGGATCGGCGATTGGGAGCCCGAAAACTACCGCAAGAAATATCTAGGCGCGGTGACGCTTGAGAAGGCAATGGCGCTGTCACTCAATACGATCGCCGCCAAGCTTGTGCAGAACGTGGGGCCGGAGAATGTCGTGGCCGTCGCGCATCGCCTTGGCATCACTTCGAAGCTCGGCGCCGATGTGTCGATTTCGCTTGGCACATCGGAAGTGACGCTGCTTGAGATGACATCGGCCTTCGTGCCCTTTTCCAATGGCGGCTATCCGGTCGTGCCCTATTCCGTGAAACGCATCACGACGCGCGATGGCGTGGTCGTCTACGAAAGAAACGGCAGCGGCTTTCCACAGGCCGTGACCAATCACGATCTTGGCGCCATGAACCAGATGATGACGGCCGTCATCACGCAAGGCACCGGCACGCGCGCCGCCTTCCCCGGCTTCGAGATTGCGGGCAAGACCGGCACCAGCCAGGATTATCGCGATGCGTGGTTCGTGGGCTATACCAGCGACCTGATCGCCGGCGTGTGGGTCGGAAATGACGACAATTCGCCGACGAAGAAAGTGACGGGCGGTTCGATTCCGGCAGAGATCTGGAAGGACGTCATGGGACCCGCGCATGCGGGACTGGCGGCGCGGCCGCTGCCCGGTGACAAGGAACTTCTCGCCAGCGCACCGACGACGATTTCGCAGATCGACGTCGGCGATGAAGAACCCCGGATGAAGAACGAAGGTTTCTTCGAAAGCATCTTTGGCGGTTCAAGCAAGAAAAAGACGGCGGAAGAAAAGCCCAGGCAGAAGGGCATGAGCGCCTACGAACGCATGAAGAAGAACCAGGATAATCGCTGAAGCCCGGTCAGGCGACGACGCGGTGAACATCGTGGCCATGCGCCTTCAGCCATTTCTTGGCGCGCGCCGCATTCGGGCAATGCGTCAGCACCAGCCGCCAGAAGCGGGGTGAGTGGTCGAGGTGCTTCAGGTGCGCCACTTCATGGGCGGCCACGTAATCGAGCACATAGGCAGGCGCCAGGATGAGACGCCAGGAATAGGACAGATCGCCCGATGCCGAGCAGGAGCCCCAGCGGGTCTTCTGGTCGCGGATTGTGATGCGCCGGAAACTCACATCCATCGCCTGCGCATAGCGCTGCGAGGCCGCGGCAAGATCGGCCCTGGCAGAGGCTTTCAGCCAGTCCAGCAGGCGGCGCGGCACATGCGGTAGCTCGCCGGGTACATGGATGACGCTTTCGGACTGATCGGCCTCGACCGTGCCTCGACGCTTCGGGATGTGGCGGATCTCGTGCTCGAGCCCACGCAGCGGAATACGATGGCCCGGCAGCAGATGCACATTGCCGCTACGGCTGCGGACGCGCTCCTCGATCCAGTTCCGCGAACGCTCGGTGAAGTCCAGCGCCCGCGCCCGCGACACGCCCTTGGGCACGGTGACGTGTACGGCCGTGCCGTCGGAGTTGAGGCGCAGCACAAGGCGGCGCGCCTGGGAATGGCGGCGGAACACGACTTCGAAGAGCTCCGGCCCGATCCTGATGAAGGACGGCTCAAGCGGCTTCGGCGCAACCGCGCGCTGCAAGGTACGGAGCAGGCCTATCATGTGTCCCGGCGTTCGGTCTTCAGGCGTTGGCGTTCACGAATGTCACGATGCGCGGCACGATTTCCTTGCGGAAACGCGAGCCGTTGAACACACCGTAATGGCCGACGCCCGGCTGCAGGTGATGCAGCTTCTTGCTGGGCGCAAGATTCGAGCAGAGGTCATGTGCGGCCTCTGTCTGTCCCACGCCTGAGATATCGTCGCGTTCGCCTTCGATGGTCATTAACGCAGTCTGCGTGATTCGCGAGGGATCGACCAGCTTGTTGCGATGGGTGAGCGTGCCTTTCGGCAAATCGTGATTGCAGAAAACCTTTTCGACGGTTTGCAGATAGAATTCTGCCGTAAGGTCCATGACCGACATGTACTCATCGTAAAATTCGCGATGCTTGCCGGCGGAGTCGCCATCGCCGTCGACGAGGTGCCAGAACAGTTCGCGATGTGCATCGACGTGGCGGTCGAGATTCATCTGCATGAAGCCGCCGAGCTGGAGGAAGCCCGGATAGACATCGCGCATCATGCCGGCATGGGGAGCTGGCACCTTCATGATGACGTTGTTGCGGAACCAGTCCACGCCCTTGTCCTTGGCGAGCTTGTTGACGGCTGTCGGGTTGCGGCGCGTATCGATGGGACCCCCCATGAGGATCATGGTCTTCGGCGCGCAACGGTCCTTCGCGTCGTTCATCAGCGAGACCGCGGCCAGCACCGGCACGGAAGGCTGGCACACCGCCATCACACTGGTGCCAGGACCCAGATGTTGCAGGAACTCCGTGACATAGTCGACATAGTCATCGAGATCGAAAGCGCCATGACTTGCCGGCACCGTGCGCGCATCGATCCAGTCGGTGATGTAAACATCGTAATGCGGCAGCATCGATTCAACCGTGCCGCGCAACAGCGTGGCGTAATGGCCCGACATGGGTGCCACGATCAGCATCTTGTGCTCAGGGCGCGCCTGCCCGTCACGCATCTTGCGGAAGTTCACAAGGTGGCAGAAGTCTTTCCTGAGCGACACCACTTCCTCGATCGCCACCGGCTCGTCGTTGACGATGGTATCGGCGATGTCGAAGGGCGGCTTGCCGTAGCGCCTGGTGGTGCGCTCGAACATTTCGAGCGATGCCGCGAAGGAACGCCCCATCTGCGTGCTGGACAATGGATTTGCGGGGCTGGTCCAGAAATTCAATCCGGCATCGGCCACGGCACGCCATGGCGCAAGCGCGGCATGGTTCATCTCATAAAGGTAGTAAAGCACGGCGCGCTGCCCCCACAAGTAACGGCAAAGGGTACCAACTCCCTATATGGGGAGCAACCCGTCATTTGCTTGTACTTTAGGGGAAGGCGGTTACGGCTTCCTTTAGGGCATCAGCGAGCTTGGCCGCATCGGTCGTATAGGTGAAATGCTTGAGGAACCTGCCGTCGGGACCCATGAGGTAGACGATGCTGGAGTGGTCCATCAGGTAGTCGTCGCTGCCCGTCTTCGGGGCCTTTGCATAATAGATACGGTAGGCCTTGGCGGCGGCGGCGATCTCCTGAGGAGAGCCGGTGAGCCCCGCGAGGCGCGGCCCGAAATTCTCGACATAGGCTTTCATCACCTGGGGGGTATCGCGTTCCGGATCGACCGTGATGAAGACCGGCTGTATCTTGTCGCCTACGGGTCCCATCATGTCGAGGGCCGCCGTCATGACCTGAAGCTCCGTGGGGCAGATGTCGGGGCAGTAGGTGAAGCCGAAGAACACCAGCATGTAGCGGCCAAGGAAATCCTTCTCGGTGACGCGCTTTCCCGTCTGGTCGGTCAGTGTGAAAGGGCCACCGACAAGCGCCGTGCCTGTCGAAGTGACGCCCGGCAACTGGCGATTGAGAAAGGCATAGGCGCCAAGGCCCGCGGCAAGCGCCAGCACGATAGCCGAGAAGATCAATATGGGGCGGCGCGGCATTGGCGTTCCTTCCGAGATGCCTATCTTTGCGTGACCCGATAGGCCTAATCTCCGTATAGCTCAACAGTCGCATTTTTCACGATCGATTGAATGCCGCAGGATTATCTTAACGCACCGCATCTGACCCCCGGCGATGTCGAAATCGGCATGCTGAGGCTGCGCACGCTGGTGCGGCTGCGCTGGCTGGCGA
>JBKJQU010000368.1:0-12870 GCA_046594995.1 Aestuariivirga sp. | reverse complement strand
ATCGTCCGGCGTTACCGGCTTGCCATCATGAAAGCGCGCCTCGGGGCGCAGGCGGTAGACCACCATCGCACGATCCTCGGGATGCCACACTTCGCTGGCGACGAGACCGTATTCCGTCGAAGGCTCGTCGAGAGCAGATGTGAGGAGCGTGTCGTTCAGAACCGCAGGGCCTGTTTCACCCTTGAACGTATAGGGATTGAGATTGTCGAAGGAGCCGACAAGCCCGAAGCGCACGCGGCCACCCTTTGGGGCCGCCGCGTTCACATAATCGAAGTGCCTGAAGTCTGGCTTGTACTTCACGTCATCAAACAGCGTAAGGGCATGGCGGAACTGACGGTCCTGCGCATGGGCGAACTGGACGCCGACAAGTTTGGCGGCAGGTGCAATGCCTGCAAGCTTCAGCAGGGTGCGGCGGTTCATCGGCATGGGCGGTATATCTCCAGACATCGGACGGATCGAACTTAGGCAGTATGGCGCAAAAGAAAACACCGGCAATCAGGTTGCCGGTGTTAAATTTCCGTGAGCTTTGCGGCGTTTACGGGGCGGGCGGCGGAACGGGCGTATCCGCCAGCGTTCCGAGATAGGCCAGAAGGTCAGCCCGCTCCTTGTCTTTCTTCAGGCCGCTATAGGCCATCTTGGTGCCGGGGATGGCGCCCTTGGGATTGAGAATGAACGCGTTGAGCGCTTCGTAGCTCCACGGCTCCGGGTTCTTGGCAGCCAAGGCCTCCGAGTAGGCGAAGCCCTCATGTCCGCCATGTGGGCGGTTGACGACGCCCCAAAGGTTCGGACCCACCTTGTTCGGGCCACCCTTGCTGAAATCGTGACAGGCCGCACAGGCCTTGGCGACAGCCTGCCCCTTGGCCGCATCGGCTGAAGCCATCAGCGTTCCCAGCGACACAGCGGCGGGCTGTTCTTCGCCACCAGCAGTTTCCCCGCCAGTTTCAGCTTCTGCCACGTCAATCAGGTAACCGGGCTTTTCGGGGGCTTCGGCGTGGTAGATCACGTCAGCAAGGCTGTTGAGACCGAATACGATCAATGCCGATCCCAGCACTGCCCCGGCGATCTTGTTGAATTCAAAGCTGTTCATGGAAGGAAGTGACCCCTTTGAGCCGTCAATTGCGCGCGGAAACTAATTCTTTCTCATCGCCACCGCAATACGTATAAGAGCGCTTGTACCATTTTGCCGCGCCCGCCTTTAAGTCCATGATTGAAAATCAGAATACCATAGTCGTCATACCCGCACGCATGGCTTCGACCAGGCTGCCCGGCAAGCCGCTGGCCGACATTCACGGTCTGCCCATGATCGTCCACGTCTGGAAACGCGCCATCGAAGCAAATGTTGGCCAGGTGCTGGTCGCTGCCGCCGAGGTTGAAATCGCCGATGTCATCAAGGCCCATGGCGGCGATGCGATTGTCACCAATCCAGCGCTTCCTTCAGGTTCGGACCGTATCGCGGAAGCCCTGTCGCTGCGCGATTCCCAGGGGCACTACCGTTTTGTCGTGAACCTTCAGGGCGATCTTCCGACGATTGACACGCTGTCGATCCAGCGCTGCCTTGCTGGTCTCATCAACGAACCGGCCGACATTTCCACAATCGCCGCGCGAATCGAAACGCAGGAGGATGTGGACAATCCCAACATCGTGAAGGCGATCGCGCCGTTGAGCGACGAGCGCGAAGTGGCCTTCGGACGCGATTTCGTGCGGAAGGTTGGCCCGGAGCACCAAGCACCTTTTTGGCACCATATCGGTGTTTATGCCTACCGCAGGCCCGTGCTGGAGAAATTCGTTTCGCTTCCCGTCAGCGCGCGCGAGGCGGACCGCAAACTGGAACAGTTGCGGGCACTCGACAATGACATGCGGATTGTCGTCGTGCGTGTCGATGCCGTGCCGCTCGGCGTCGATACGCCGCATGAACTCGAAATCGCCCGCCGCATGTTGAGGAAGCCCTGAATGCCTTTGAAGATCGCCTATCAGGGCGAGCCCGGTGCCAATTCCCATATTGCCTGCATCGAAGCCTATCCCGCTTATGAGCCAATGCCCTGCGGCACGTTCGAGGATGCCTTCCAGGCCGTCACCGATGGTGAAGCCGCGCTGGCGATGATTCCCATCGATAATTCGGTGGCAGGCCGGGTGGCCGATATCCATCATCTGCTGCCGCGCTCGAACCTTCACATCATCGGCGAGCATTTTCTCCCCGTCCATCACCAGCTGATGATCACGCCCGAAGCCGACAAGTCGGCCATCAAGTCGGTCCACAGCCATGTCCACGCGCTGGGTCAATGCCGCAAGGTGATCCGTGAACTGAATATAAAACCCGTCGTTGCCGCCGATACGGCGGGCGCGGCGCGCGAACTCTCCGAAAACCCTGATCCAACCAAGGCTGCTATCGCCACCAGGCTCGCCGCCGAAATCTATGGGTTGAAGATTATCCGGGAGGATATCGAAGACGAGGTCCACAACACCACGCGCTTCGTGGTCCTGTCATCCACGCAGCAGAATGCGGAATCGGGCGACAGCCCCGTGATGACGACGTTCGTCTTCCGCGTGCGGAACGTTCCCGCAGCGCTCTACAAGGCCATGGGCGGCTTTGCCACAAACAGCGTCAACATGACGAAGCTCGAATCCTACCAGATCGAGGGCCAGTTCTCGGCCACGCAGTTCTATGCCGATATCGAGGGCCACCCCTCTGAGCGGAACGTGCGGCTTGCGATGGAAGAGCTTGAATTCTTCACCAGCTATCTGCGCGTGCTGGGTGTCTACAAGTCCTCGCCGCACCGCGCCGAAATCGCAAGGCGCTTTGCCCTGCTTCAGGATAACTGAAGCGCAGCGCGGACCAGTTCATCGGCAATGGCCATGGGGTTGGCGGCGTGGAGGCCGTCCGGATGCGTGTGATCCACCATCAGGCGCGCTTCCTCCGCGCTGAACCAGCGGGCGTCTTCAAGTTCGTTCTGGTCTAGGACGATCTTAGAGGTCAGCGCCTCGCCGATCAGGCCGATCATGAGGTTCGAAACAAAGGGCCAGGGCTGGCTGGACACGTAGCGCACCGCGCCAACGCGAATCCCCGATTCCTCGAACACTTCGCGCCGCGCCGCATCCTCGATCGTTTCGCCGGGTTCCACAAAGCCCGCAAGCGCCGAATACATTCCGGGCTTCCAGGTTTTCTGCCGGCCAAGCAAGATGCGGCCCTCGTGACGCACGACCATGATCACCACGGGATCGGTGCGGGGGAAATGATCCACACCGCAAGAGTTGCAATGCCGGCGGTATCCGCCGTCCATCGCCTCGTTGCGGCCGCCGCAGTTCGAGCAGAAGCTCCGCCGCTCGTGCCACTGGATGAGGGACCGCGCCTGGGCCAGAATTCCCAGCTGTTCGGGCGGCAAGGCCTGCTCCATGGCGAGGCTTCTCAAATCCTTGAGGTTTTCGGTGTCCGCCGTCTTGCAGGCAAACCAGGGTGTACCCCCGGTATCGATCCCCAGGAACACGGTAAGCTCCGGAGAGATGCCATTCTCGATCAGCAGCTGTCCATCACGCATGACGGTTGAATCACCGTTGATGCGAATCAGCTTTGCCCGCGGATTGGCGCGCTGTGCCGTAATCCATTCCGCGCTCGGGCGTTCATTGGCGTTCCGGTCGAGCGTGTTGACAACATAGGCCAGTGGCATTGACAAGGTTCCGGACATGAAAAGCGCGCCCGGATTTTCACCCGGACGCGGCTTGGCTGCAAGGAAATTGCAGAAGGATCAGCTCGTCGCGGCCTTGGGAGCTGCGGATTCGCGTTCCTTCAGCATGCCGTCGACCACGACGACGGTCCGCTCTAGGTCGGCGATCGCATCCTCAAGTTCGACACGCTGCTTGCGGAGCGCCTCGAGACGTTCGCGCATCTTTGTCGATGCGATGCGCAGCTGCGTCAGCTGGCCGTCGCGCAGGTTATAAAGATCAAGCATTTCCTTGATCTCTTCCAGCGCAAAGCCGACCTTCTTGCCACGCAGGATCAGCTGCAGACGGGCCCGGTCGCGATAGCTGAACAAACGTGTCCAGCCGCGGCGTGCGGGATGAAGCAGGCCCTTCTGCTCGTAAAAGCGGAGGGTACGCGGGGTCACGTCGAACTCGCGGCAGAGTTCCGTAATCGAGTAGGTCCGGTCGCGGTTGGACCGGTCTTTCATTTCAATTGCAGTCATGATGTTCTGGCTCCAAGCGGATTGGGTCGCGCCGTTGAGAACCGATATAGGCGCGCTCGAACGGAATTTGTATACCCTGCGTCACTTTCCTCAAGTCCTGCCCGACACAATCCCAAAGTATGGTTAGGTCTCGTCTTTGGCGCGGTGGGCGTTTTGCCCCCTCCAACCGCCGATTCGCGCCAAAGGATCAACCGCTTAACTGAATCTTTACCAAACCCGTTAACCTTTGGACAGGGAAATCCCGTGCCTTTTCGATGACCATTTCAAGACAGTCATCGGGAAGGCTGCAGTCAGTCGAAAGAAAAAACATAATGAAACCCGGCATTCCTTGGAGCGTCAAAGGCATCGAACCAGAGGTGCGCGAAGCGGCAAAACATGCCGCCCGGCGCGCTGGCATGACCCTTGGCGAATGGCTCAACACGGTGATTCTTGACCAGAATGACCCTGCCGCAGGGGGGCAATCGGCCCTCGAGGCCAGTCCCGCGCAAGATTATTTTTCGCGCGAACCGAAGCGTCCCATCAGCCGCGTGCAAGAGCCCCGGCCGCGGGTGGAACCGGCCCGCCGGGACGATCCTCCACGGCGGGAGGAGAATTCCATCCGTCTCGAGGATATTGCCCAGCAACTTTCACAGCTGGCCCAGCGCGAGCGCGAATCCGCTGCAATCATGCCCTATGAGCCGCCGCGTGCGCGCCATGAGGAACGCGAAGCACTCGACCGCATCCTGAACCGCATCGACAGCAACGAGCGGCAGTCGGTCGAAGCTTTCACCGCCGTTAATGAGCGCCTTTCCGTGCTGGGCCGCCAGATTGCCATAGCTGCGAAGCCTCAGGTGATCGAAAAGCCCGAGGACGTTCCCGGCTACCCGGCCCTCGAAGCGGCGATCCGCAATGTGGTTGAGCACATCGAGGTGAGCGAGAAGCGCACCCGCGATACGCTCAAAGCCATGCAGGACAGGCTGGGCAACATGGCGGAACGCGCCACGCAACCCTCCAATCCGGATGATCTCGTCCGCTCGGCACCCGCTTTCGCAAGCCTCGAAGCGCGCATCGCGGAAATGGCGGCACGCATGGTGCGCTCGGAGCATCATTTGCAGTTGGGCCTTCCGGAAATTGTGCGGAAAGAGCTGAACCAGCTCGCGGACCGCATCGAGACGGTCAAGGCTTCCGCCGAGACGCTAGCAAGCCAGGCACAATCCTCCGCCGTTGGCGTTGCAAGAGACGAACTGCGCGATATCGAAACGCGCATCCTGGGCGTGCTGAAGGAAGCGCAAACCATGATCGGCGGGCAGCAGTCCGCCGCAACGGACGTGCAGCGGCTCCGGGGCGAGATCAGTGGCCTCAACAAGCGCATCGACGAGGTGAAGTCCGCCACAGCAACCGAGCGTGACGTTCATGCCCTGCGTGTGGCCGTGGAGCAGCTTTCAACCCGCGTCGCGCAAGGCCCGGACATGCGGCCCCTGGCCGATATGGACCGCCGCCTTGGCGACCTCACCCGCAAGCTCGACCAGAACAACACAGCGGCACGCAACCTGCCACAGTTCGGCGAACTCGAGCGCCGCATCGCCGAACTCGACCACCGTCTGGACGAGGCCATGCGCCTCCAGGGCGATCACCAGGCCGTTGAAGTGCTTGAACAGCACATCGCGGCGGTAAATGAGCGTGTGGGCCGCACCGAGGAACAACTCGGCCATCTCGAGACAATGGAACAGGCGATCCACCAACTCTACCAAAGTCTCGAACAAAACCGCGCGCAGGTCAGCCAGACTGCCGAAGAAGCTGCAAACCGCGCGGTGGAGCGTGTGCTGGCAGCCCAATCGAGTGCCGGTCCCTCGCCGGAGCTCCGTGCCATGGAAGAGGGCCTCCGTGCAGTGCGCGAGAGCGCGGCCAGTGCCGAGCAGCGCAATCAGGAAACACTCGAAGCCGTCCACGAGACTCTCGAGCAGATCGTCAACAAGCTCGCCGAGCTCGAAACCGCTTCAGCAGGCCATCAGCTTGCCGCCAATATGGCCCATCAGGCCGCCGGACAGGTGGTCTCCCAGGCAGCGTCCTCTCCGTCATTTCAAGATGCTCCGCCGCAGCAGGCTTCCGCGCAGTTCTATGATCCGACAGGCGCTTTCGACCAACAGGTGTTCGCCGAGCCGCAGGGCCAGGACACGCCGCCAGCCTATGTGCCTGATCCTGCACCGGCAGCGGAAGCCGCTGTCCCTCGCATGCCTGATTTCGGGCCGATCGGCGCCTCTCCGCCCCAACAGGCGCCCGATTTCGCAGTTGGTGCCCAAATGTCTGCTGCAGGAGACGATTTCATTGCTGCAGCGCGGCGTGCGGCACAGGCCGCCGCCACACGGCCGAGCGTTCTTCATCCCGAGCTCAAGGCCGGTACCAAGCCCGATGCTGCCCGCGCCGCGAAGAAGGGCTTTAGCCTTCCGTTCCTGAAGTCCAAGGAGCAATACAAGCCCGTCACCTATGTCAATGGCCAGCCCGTGGTCGAAACGCGGGAAACCTCGGCTAACGACAACAAGCGCAAGAAGCTTGTTCTTGCCGGTATCGTCCTGCTGGCCGCGGTATCTGCATTCGCCTTCAATATGCTGGCAAAACCGAAGGGCATGAAGCAGACGACCTCAATCGAGGCGCCCGTCTATGCTGCCCCGGCCACCATGCTGCCACCTGCTGCGACAGCCACGCAAACGCCGGCACTTCAAGACGGCACTGCAACCGGCCAGCGGTCGCAGAATACCGTCACCGGTGTACCTGCCGACATGTTGATCACGGGATCGCTGCCGGCAAAAAAGACCGATGCGACCCTGACATCGATCGTGGCCGAACCTGGTGCCGCGCGGGCTGAAATGCCGCCACCGGAGGCTGGCCCAGAAGCCCTGCGCGAAGCCGCCGCACGCGGAGACGCCAAGGCGCAATTCATCATCGCCAGCCGCTATCTCGACGGCCAGTCGGTGGCACAGGATCTTCCCAAGGCCGCCTATTGGTACCAGCAGTCTGCTTCACGCGGTTTGGCGCCGGCCCAATACCGCCTCGCCACTCTGTTCGAGCGGGGCAAGGGCGTGCCGCAGGATATCGCCACCGCGCTTCTCTGGTATGAGCGCGCGGCCGAGGGCGGCAATCTGAAGGCCATGCATAATGCCGCCGTCATCGCGGCCGGCAACCAGGCCGGAACGCCCAATTATGACAAGGCCTTCCGGTGGTTCCTTGCAGCGGCCGAACAGGGCCTGCAGGATAGCCAGTTCAATCTTGCTGTGCTGTTCGAGCGCGGTCTCGGCACGCGCGTCGACAAGCCGGAAGCTTTCTTCTGGTACACCCTTGCTGCCAGACAGGGTGATTCCGATGCCGCAAGGCGCGCGGAAACCCTCGCCAAGACGATGACAGATGCAGAAACTGCTTCAATCTCAGCCCGTGTGGCATCCTGGAACCCGGTTGTGTCCCCCGATGATGCCAATGTCGTCGCTGTTGCCGACCCTAGCTGGAATGACCAGCCTGCGGCGGCTGCGGATGCTCCGTCCCCCACAATCCTGGACAGCGAAGCAGCCGCGCCGATGATGATCTCCACGCTGGAACTGGAGCCTGCTGCAAACCCTATCTCGCAAGCTCAAGAGCTATTGACGCGGCTTGGCTATAACGTGGGAACGCCGGACGGCAAGATGGGTGGCCGCACCTCGAACGCGATCCGCCTGTTCCAGCTCCAATCCGGCCTGAAGGTGACGGGCGAGGTCACGCCTGAGCTTCTGAATGTGATGCGCGACAGGGCGGGCTGACACCTGCACTTGAAAGACGGGGGCTTCGCAGCCAAACTGCAACCATGAACGACGGTCTGGCATCGGCCCGCATTCCGGCATCCGCACTGGCCCTCGGCCTCGCGGGGCTCATCCCATTTGCCGCGGGAGTCCTTGCGCTTTGGGCACCGCTGCCGTTGATCACGCCTGCCCTTGGGCTGAAGCTGGTTGTCAGTTATGGCGCCATCATCTTGTCGTTTCTCGGCGGCATCCGCTGGGGAACGGCCATCGGCCCCTACGATGGCGGCCGCATGAGCTTCGAATTCTCCGCCAGCGTGCTGGGCTCGCTCGCCGGGCTCGCCGCAATCCTTATGCCGCCAGTACCGGCGCTCACCTTGCTGGTGGCAGGCTTCCTCATGCAGGCGTTGTGGGATGTGACGAGCGTCGAGGCCGGCAGGCTTCCCGGCTGGTTCGGAAAGCTCCGCATGGTGTTGACGGCGGGCGCCGTCATCTCGCTCATCGGGGCACTGGTAGCCGTCGTCGTTACCTGACCTGCGATCCGGGAAACCGGTGAATGGCTTTCGTCCCGATCATCCACACGTGGTATTCGCCAAACAGGCCTTCGAAGGCCTTGGACATCACGCTCAATGCGCCCGTATAGCTTCCAAAAGCCGGCATGATGATCCGGCTCCGGTCGGCAATAAAGCAGCGGCAACGAATTCGGTGCCCGCGCGTATGAATGGCCGCTGCCGGATGCAGATGACCCGCAATTTCGAATTCCGACACCGAGAGTGTCCGGGGTTCGTGACGGAGGGTCACGGCACCCAGCATCACCTCGCTGACAACGCGCCCGCCGATATCCTTTGGTGGCAAAGAGTCATGATTGCCGGTGATCCACAGTGTCTCTGACTCCGATGTGATGGCCCGCAAGGTTGCAAGGTCGGCGGCATCAAGGCGGTCTCTTGCGTCATTGTCATGAAAGCTGTCGCCAAGGAAGACCAGCCGCTCGGGCTTCGTTTCGTTCAAAACGGACTTCAGCTGGAGAAGCGACTCGCGTGAATCATATGGCGGGAGATGCACGCCGCGCCGCGCAAGGCTGGTGCCCTTCTCAAGATGGAGATCGGCCACAAGAAGTGTCCTGAAATCCGGCGCATAGAGCGCTCCCGAAAGATCGGGAATCAAATCCATGCCAGACAGCGTGATGCGCTGCGATCTAGACAATCCGCATGGCCTCATCGATGAGGTCGTCCGCAGCTTCGGCGAGAAGGGCATCATGGCCCTCGCCGTAGACTGATTCGCGGCCGATATCCAAGAGCACGGGCACCGAGAGGGGTGATGCCGTGTCGAGTGCCCGGTGAATGATCTGTCCACGGATTCTCTTGAGAAGGGCGGCAAGGCGGTTTGCATCGATGAGGCCTTCGGCCGCGTCATCCCACGCGGCACGGAGCAACAGGTGGTCGGGCTGGTGTGTGCGCAGGACGTTATAGATCAGGTCGGTGTTGACGGTCATCTGGCGCGGCGTTTTCTCGTTTCCTGGCTGGCGGCGCTCAATGAGGCCGGCAATGATGGCGGCGTTGCGGAAGGTGCGTTTCATCATAGCCGATTCCGCCAGCCACTCCTCCAGATCGTCGCCCAGCATGTCTTCGTGAAACAGGTGCGGCAACGACAACCTGCCAGACCCGATCGCCAGTGACATGTCGCGCAGCGCCCAAATCGCGACCGCATACTCCGACGCCATGAAACCGGTCGGCTGCAGCCCGAGGCGTTCCAGCCGGCGCGTTAGCAACATGCCGAGCGTGTGATGCGCAAGGCGGCCTTCGAAAGGATAGCAGACCATGTAATGGCGGCCAGCGCGCGGAAAAGTTTCGACCAGCATCTCATGTGGCTGTGGCACGAGGGATTTGTAGCGCTGTATCGCCAGCCATTGGTCCACTTGCGGCGGCAGCCTGCTCCAGCCTGAATTGCCGGACAGGACCTCGCGGACCAGCGATGAAAGATAGCTCGACAGCGGAAACTTGCTACCGCCGAATGCAGGGATTTTTGGCTCGCTGTCGGCGGTGCGCGTTGCAAGCGCGCCGAATTCGTCCAGTCCCTCGAAGCGCAGCACCTGGCCTGTGAACAGAAACGTGTCGCCAACCGTAAGATATGCCAAAAACCATTCATCGAGTTCGCCCAGCACGCGCCCGCCCGTCACTGTCCGGCGGCCTTGAGCGCGGCGCACCTTGGCGAGCCGCACCTTGACCATGTTGTCCTCGACGATGGTGCCCATGTTGAGACGGTAAGCCAGCGCAAGCCGGGGGTGCGCGAGCCGCAGCGTCCCATCCGGCTGCCGCTTCAGCTTTGCATACCGCTCATAGGCCTTCAGCGCGTAGCCGCCGGTTGCCACATAGTCGATGGTCTTGTCGAAATCGGCTTGGGTGAGATTGCGATAAGTCCATGCCGAGGTAACTTCCCGGAACAATTCATCCGGGTGAAACGGCCCGGCGCAGGCCCGTCCGAGGATGTGCTGCGCCAGAACGTCGAGCTTGAGGACGACGGGGTATTCGGTATCCTGGGCATTGATCGCAGCACCGTGGATTGCCGCTTCGCATT
Source organism: Aestuariivirga sp. (assembly GCA_046594995.1). Taxonomy (GTDB): domain Bacteria; phylum Pseudomonadota; class Alphaproteobacteria; order Rhizobiales; family Aestuariivirgaceae; genus Aestuariivirga. The sequence goes on along the minus strand of JBKJQU010000368.1, from coordinate 2,378 downwards.
CCAGCACTTCGAAGCGGTTCGATGGCACGAGCATAGCTTCCGAAGGAAGATCGAGCTTGTGATTTGAGCGGCCGATGCGCTGCAGCAGGCGGCTCGATCCCTTTGGCGCGCCGATGTGGATGACGAGATCGACATCACCCCAATCGATGCCGAGTTCGAGGGTCGAGGTGCAGACCACCGCGCGGAGCTTTCCCTCTCCCATTGCCGCCTCGACCTTGCGGCGCTGGGCAACATCGAGCGAGCCGTGATGGAGCGCAATTGGCAGGTGATCGTCATTGGCATCCCAGAGGGCCGCGAAGATCACCTCCGCCTGGCTTCGCGTATTGACGAATACAAGCGTCATCTTCGCCCGCCTGATCTCGTCATAGACTTCCGGAATGGCATAGAGTGCCGAATGGCCCGCCCAAGGCACGCGCTCCACCGAGGAGAGAATGCGGATATTGGGACGGGCGCCGGGCTGGCCCATCACAAGGGGGGCAGGCGTCGTATGCGAGGGCACGAGCCAGGCACGCAGGGCATCGGGGTCAGCGACCGTCGCCGATAGGCCGATCCTGATCGCATCGGGTGCCATCGCCTGCACGCGGGAGAGGGCGAGCGACAGCAGCACGCCACGCTTTGACGTCACCAGCGAATGAAGCTCGTCCAGGATCACCGTGCGGAGGCCCTTGAGCATATGCGCGGCGTGAGGGTCAGCCACCAGCAGCGAGACCTGCTCCGGCGTGGTGATCAGGATATCGGGTGGCTTCTGGCGCTGGCGGATGCGCTTTGAATGCGACGTATCACCGGTACGCGTCTCGATCGACACGGGTAGCTGCATTTCGTTGACGGGCGATTCGAGATTTCGCGCGATATCGACGGCGAGTGCCTTCAACGGCGAAATATAGAGCGTATGGATGCCGCTGCGCTCAGCCTTTGTCATATTCGTGATCTCGACGAGGCTCGGCAGGAAGCCCGCAAGCGTCTTGCCGCCGCCGGTGGGCGAAATCAGCAGCACGCTTTCGCGTGCCTGCGCGTGGCCTAGCACGGCCAGCTGATGCGCGCGGGGCGCCCAGCCGCGCGATGCGAACCAGTCGGTAAAGCGTTGCGGCAGACTCATAGGCACCAGCTTGACTTGGTGCCGCGATCAAAGCAACTGAGGCCATGCCGCCTGCTGCCCAACCCCCCATTACCCACCGCTCGGTTCTGACCGTTGCCGTGCCGATCATGCTCTCCAACGTGTCGGAGCCGATGATCGGCGTCGTCAACACGGCAGTCATCGGGCAGTTGCCGGACCCCTATTATATCGGTGCCATCGCAGTCGGCGCCCTGATTTTCTCCCTCATCTTTTGGGGCTTCGGGTTTCTGAGACTGTCCACGGGTGGACTTTCGGCGCAAGCCACGGGTGCGGATGACTCGGAAGAACTTGTGGCCGTTCTGGCGCGCTCGCTCATGATCGGGCTCGCGGCTGGGCTTGGCCTCATCGCGCTCTCGCCCATCATCCGCGAGACGGCGTTCGATCTTATCGGCGGCTCCGAGGATATCCGCCAGCACGGCGAAACCTATTTCAACTATCGCATCTGGTCGGCGCCGGCGGCACTTTCGAACTACTGTGTCATGGGCTGGTTCATCGGCCAGTCCAAGGCGAAGCTCGCCTTTATGGTGCAGTTGTTCCTGAACCTCACCAACATGGCGCTGTCGGCTACCTTCGTGCTGCATTTCGGCATGACTTCCGATGGTGTCGGACTTGCGGCCCTGATCGCCGAATGGTCGGCGGTGACCCTGGCACTCTTCCTTGCGTTCAGAATGCTTCGCGGCATGGGCGCCAAGCCAACACGCGTCCGCGTGTTCGACACCAGGGCACTCACTCGCACGCTGGCCATGAACGGCGACGTGATGATCCGCACGCTGTGCCTCGTCTTTGCCTTCACATGGTTCACGGCACGGGGGGCACGGGCAGGAGACGTCGTCGTGGCAGCCAATGCCGTGCTGCTCAATCTCTTCGAGGTATCTGCTTATCTGATCGATGGCTTCGCCTATGCATCCGAAGCGCTCGTTGGCCAGTCGGTCGGCGCCAGGGATCGCCAGCGCTTCCGTGCTGCCATATGGCTCACCAGCATCTGGGCGATGGTGGTGGGTGCAGGGTGTTCGCTGATCGTGTGGTTTGCGGGCCCCGCCATCATCGATGCCATGACGGTGAGCCCGGAGGTGCGCGAAACGGCGCGGGCTTATCTGCCCTGGGCAGCGATCTCGCCGGTGCTGGGCGTCATCTGCTTCCAGTTCGACGGCATTTTTACAGGGGCCATGGCGACAAAGGACATGCGCAACATGATGATCGTGTCGCTCGGCATCTTCATGCTGGCGTGGTGGCTGCTGGAAAGCCGTTTCGGCAATCACGGGCT
>JBKJQU010000090.1:0-19460 GCA_046594995.1 Aestuariivirga sp. | reverse complement strand
TCCGCCTGGTTGCGGAACTGGTTGGTGCGGTCGCGCACGAACTGGTGGTCGAACTCGTCATAGCGGTACATGGTTCAAACTCCCTCGGGCGCGGCAAAGCCTGCGCCCTTTCCCTCAGCCTGCTTGCCATGGTCAAGCCTTACTGTGGGGCCCAAGGCCCGCATCCGCTCGCGGATGTGCTCGGCGCGAATGCGGCCTTGAAGGCGTTCGGCGTCGATAAGATAGGCTCCGGTGATGAACGTTGCCTTCTCATCTTCTTTGGCGCGCGCTTCCAGCGCGGCGGCTGCTTGGGGTTCCAGTGCCAAGGCGGCGTCGTCGATGATTTCGCTCCATTGCCCAGAGCGTGTAAGGAACACGGCGATGCCATCACGCAGCCGGTTGGCGGTGACGAGCTGGCCCTTTTCAGTGATGGTCATGATGCGGCTCTCAGCAGTACTTCGCTAACGTCTTCGCGGATAGGGAAGGTCTCGGCTGCAATCGCGGCAGGACTCGGGCTTGCGACAGCCGGAACCGTCTCGAAGGCCAAGCCCTCGGCAGCGACTGAAACGGTTTCCTCAACAGAAGGCTCGCCAGCCGACAGGCGCACAACAAGTCTGCCGGCTCTGGCTTCGGCGATCAGCACATCGGTAGCACCATCGAAAAGCTCACCCTTGACCTGCACACGCACCGCGTCGCGCCTTGCCATTTCTAGAAGTGCTGCTGGCACGGCGCGGTCGTGTACGATCACGTCGGCCTCATGCAGCTTGCGCAGGGCCTTGATGGTCAGGAGTTCAGGATCATCCGACGTGATGCCGACGAAGGAGACGCGGCCCACAGGAGGTGCGGCTTCATCCGCAAACAAGCCCTCGACGCCTGCGAGATAATTGCAGGATTCCTTCGCGATAAACGCATCGCGCACATTGCCGAAAAAGAAGCGGTACCAAAAGCCACGGCGGCGGTTTCCGGCCGGGACCGTTTCGGCAACGCGATGGCGAAGGTCCGCTGCCGCCCTGGCGAGATCGCCCAGTGCGGATGGCAGCATCGCGTCAATGCGGGCGCGCAGGCCCTGTCCCAGAATGGGTGCCGTTCCTTCGGTGCCGATCGCCACGACGACGGGATCACGGTCGACGATAGAGGGCACGATGAAGGTTGAAATGTCCGGGTTGTCAACGGCATTCACCGGAATGCCAAGCGCCTGCGCGTCAGCCGCGACTTTCGCGTTCAGGACAGGGTCAGCTGAATAGACCAGTGCCGAGCCTTCGATAAGGGAGGCATTATAATGGCGCGCAACCCAGTTAACGCGCGGCTCGGCTGCCAATTCATCGTGAAGGGCGGGGGCGATGACGGCGATCCTCGCTTCCGTCTTCAACAACAGGCGGATCTTGCGGACAGCTTCCTCGCCACCGCCGATGACGGTGACGGGGCGGTTCCGGAGATCGAAGAAAATCGGGAAATAGCGCATGTTCAGTCCTCAGCTTCTTTCCTGGTTCGCTACTTCAAACGTTCGATGTTCCGTACACTATGCTTCTACATGGTCACGATTTCGTTTGATCTTCAAAACAAAAACGCGTTAACAGAAGGGCATACAGAACACCGGACTTCGGTGGTGTTTGTTTTATCGAACACTAGTTCTAAGTACAGGACGGCGAAATGTCAACGCGTCGCGGCAAGAAACCATCCGATTCACAAGATTTTGATCCCACGCCATCGCTTGGAAAAACCATCCAGAGGTTGCGCAAGGCCTACAACATGTCGCTGGGCGACCTGTCGGAGCAGTCAGGCGTGGCGAAGTCGATCATCTCGCAGATCGAGCGGAACGAGACGAACCCAACACTTTCAACTGTTTACCGGCTGTCGCGCGCACTCGACACCACGATTGACGAAGTGCTGCGCACCGACGACCAGCAAGTATTTCTTGAACACCAGTTGAGGTCCGGGGTTCCGATCCTCGAGAGCCAGGACGGCTTGTGCCGGCTGGCCATCGCTGGACCGCTGAACCTCGTCGAGCAAGTGCAATGGTACGACTTTCGCGCCAAGCCCAAGGGCGTGCTCGAATCCGATCCGCATCAGCCCGGAACCGTCGAGCATCTGTACATGCTCGCGGGAGAGGTGGAAGTGACAACTGGCGAAATGACCAAGCGTGCCAAGACCGGCGAGACACTGCGTTTCCGAGGCGACCTTCCGCACAGAATCGAGAATGTTGGCGAGAGCGATGCCCATGCCACCATGGTGCTGGTTCTGCGGCAGCTGGGCGGGCCAGAAGCCTCCGCGCAATAGGATCATTGGCGATGCGGGGGAAGATCACTCTCACATCCGACCTCGTCACCCGGGTTGACCGCAACATTCCGCAGGATCATCTGGGGGCAGACCCCGATCGCGTGCCGATGTCGAACGACGACTTCGCTTCTGCCTCGGCAGAAATTCTCGCGTCGAAAAGTGAAGGGCCACTGTGGATTTTCGGCTACGGTTCGCTGCTGTGGAATCCGGGCTTTGATTACGAGGAACGGCGGCCGGCGTGGCTGCGCGGATGGCACCGCGCCTTTTGTATGCAATTGGTGCGGTTCCGTGGATCGCCCGAGCAGCCGGGGCTGATGCTGGCACTGGACCATGGCGGAAGCTGCAAGGGCGAAGTGTTCAAGGTTTCCAACTTCACGGCCGCTAGCGAGATCGACAAGCTGTTGCGCCGCGAGGTGCCATATCGGCGGTTGGCCAGGGCATGGCGCTGGGTGGATGTCGACATTGCAGGCGTCCGGCAAAAGGCGCTGACCTTCTATGCCGGAATGCGGCGCGACCTTTTCTACGCCAATCTCCCCATTCAACAGCAGGCGCATATGCTGGCGCGCGCGGTGGGGCACGGCGGGTCAGGTGCGGCTTATCTCCACCAGACGGTGATGAAGCTCGAAGAGCTTGGCTTACACGACCGCTATCTCTGGCAGTTACAGCATCTCGTGGCCTCCGAAATCCGTGCGATGTTTCCCGACCTTGCCGAACAGATCGAGGCTCAGCGCTGACATGGGCAATACCCGCCGTACTCTTGCCCTGACGCAGGAACTGGTCATGGCCATTGACCGGGTGGTGCCGGTTCCTGGGCCGGAGCCCGGCTATGAACTGACTTCGGATGCCGAATTCGCCGAAGCCTCGCGTAGGCTCGTGGAAGAATTGGCAGGCGATACGTTGCGCGTCTTTGCTTATGGCTCGCTCATCTGGCGCCCGGAGTTCGAACATACCGGGCACCAGATTGCGCGTCTGGCCGGCTACCGGCGATCTTTCTGCATCGACATGAAGAGCTATCGCGGCTCGCCCGACCAGCCTGGGTTGATGATGGCGCTGGACATCGGCGGAAGCTGCGAGGGGATCGTCCATGACCTGCCTCACGAAGACCACCGGTCGCGGATCGAAAGGCTGCTGCGCCGGGAGATGCCTTATCGCGAGGATTTGAGCTTCGTACATTGGGTTCAGGTGCGCACGGCGGACGGGCCGCGCCGCGCGCTGACGTTCTACGCCTCACCCCGCAGCGCGAATTATTTCATTGATTTGCCGATGGAAGAGCAAGCCCAGCGCATCGCGCTTGCAGCCGGTCATGTGGGCACCAATGCGGCTTATCTCCACAATACCGTAGTGAAGCTGATGGAGCATGGCATTCACGACAGTTATCTCTGGCGCCTGCAGCAGATGGTGGCGGATGAAATCCTCGACATGCTACCGCAGTTCAGAACCTGATCGTTCAGGCCAACGATACTGCGCCGTTTGGATAACGGATGACCCGTCCCGCCAACGACAGTTCGAGAATGAGAGCAGTCACGGCGCCCGTCGGCAGGCCGCTCTCGCGGATCAGGTCATCGGTATCGACGGGGTTCGGTGACAGCAATTCGAGGATGCGGTCGCGGTCGTCATCGCTGATGTCGCGTGGCTCGATTGCTGGCTGCTCCGGCTCGAGAAACTGTACTTGGCGCGGGTTGAAGCTGGTGGAGAGGGTTTCGAGAACATCGGCTGACGACATCAGCAAGGTTGCACCGTCGCGGATCAAGCGGTTGCAGCCTTCGCAGCGCGGATCGAGTGGCGAGCCGGGAACGGCGAAGACCTCGCGGCCCTGCTCGTTGGCATAGCGCGCTGTGATGAGGGAGCCGGAACGAAGTGCGGCTTCGACGACGATCAAAGCACGGGCAATGCCGGAAATGATGCGGTTGCGGCGCGGAAAATGCTCCGCACGCGGAACGGTTCCGGGCGTCATCTCAGTGATGAGGACACCGCGCTCGCCGATGCCGGTCTGAAGGGCATCGTTCTCAGGAGGGTAGACGACATCCAGTCCGCCCGCGAGGACGGCAATGGTGCCGGTTTCCAGCGAAGCCTCGTGTGCAGCAGTATCAATGCCGCGCGCGAGGCCTGAGACGACGGCGTGGCCGGAGCCGCCGATTTCCATTGCCATTTGTCGCGCGAACTTGCGGCCGACGGCAGAGGCATTCCGTGCGCCAACAATGCCGACGGAACTTTTCGTCAACAGGCTCGCGTCCCCCTTTATGCAGATAAGCGGCGGCGCGCCATCAGCCATGCGGAGGAGCGGCGGATAATCAGGTTCGGACATCGTTACGAAGCGGGCGCCGAAGGCATCGGCGCGGTCAAGGTCACGCTGGGCTGCTTCGGTGCCGTAAAGCCTTGGCGAGCGCGGCAGGCCGCCTTTTCGCGTGAGTTCGGGAATGGCGAGCAGGGCATCGCCCGCGTTTCCGTAGCGGGCCATCAGTGAACGGAAGGTCGCGGGGCCGACGTTTTCGCTCATCGACAGACGGAGCCAGTCGCGGCGTTCGGCATTGCTGAGCACCGCCTGACTCATGCGGTCTTCGATTTGCCGATGCGGGGCTCTTCGCCCTTCATGATGCGGGCGATATTGGCTCGGTGCGTGATGAAGACCGCTGCCGCCATGATAGCGGCAGGAACAATCAGGCTGTTCTGTCCGGCCAGATAGGCCGCGAAAGGAGAGAGCAGACTTGCAGTCAATGCTGAAAGCGATGAAATGCGGAACAGGAGGGCCATGGCAATCCAGACTGCGATGAAGATCAGGCCCAGCGGCCAGTAAAGCCCAAAGAGCACCCCGATGGTCGTGGCGACACCCTTGCCACCCTTGAAGCCCAGCCACATGGGAAAGAGGTGCCCGAAGAAGGCCGCAAGCCCTGCGAGGATCGCAGCTTGTGGCCCGTAAAGCCAGCCCATGAGAAGCGCAGGCGCCGTGCCTTTCGACGCATCGAGGACGAGGGTAAGTGCCGCAAGCTTCTTGTTGCCGGTGCGCAGCACGTTGGTGGCACCGATGTTGCCGGAGCCGATGGTGCGGATATCACCGAGGCCCGCCGACTTCGTCAGGATGAGGCCAAAGGGAATCGTGCCGCAGAGATAGCCGAAGACGAGCGCGATCAACATTTCAAGGCCGGAAAGACCCATCGTTTCCCCCAAGGATCAAGTGTCAGGGAGCGTAGGCGTAAACGCTCTGGCCCGCAACGATGGTCTCCACGCAGCGGCCTTCCAGAGTGCGATGCTCAAAGGGCGAGTTCTTGGCGCGCGAGCGGAGGCCGTGTTCCTCCACGGTCCAGCTGAGGTTCAAGTCGACCAGCGCAAAATCGGCAGGCGCACCTGGCGCCAGGCGGCCGGTTTCAAGCCCAAGGATTTCGGCAGGCTTTGAAGACATTGCTTCAACGAGCCTTTTCAAGCTCATGTTTTCGTTGTGGTATAACCCCAGGCTGGCCGATAGCATGGTTTCCAGCCCAATGGCGCCGAAGGCTGCCTCGGCGAAGGGAAGGCGTTTGGTGTCGGCGCTCTGCGGATCATGGCCGGAGACGATCACATCGATTGTGCCATCGGCAACCGCTTCGACGAGTGCGCGGCGATCTTCCTCCGACCTGAGCGGCGGAGAAAGCTTGAAGAAGGTGCGGTAGGCGCCAATGTCGTTCTCGTTCAGCGTCAAATGATGGATCGAGACTCCGCAGGTAACGGGTAGGCCCTGAACCTTGGCAGCGCGGATTACTTCCACCGAAAGCCGGCTCGATATCTGGGAAGCATGGTAGCGCGCACCCGTCATCTCGACCAGGCGGAGATCGCGCTCCAGCATGATGACTTCCGACATCGCGGGATTGCCCGAAAGGCCGAGCCTGCTTGCCGCTTCACCCGCATTCATGATACCGGTAGACAGGTTCGGCTCCTCGACATGCTGGACGACCAACATGTTGAAGTCTTTGGCGTAGGTGAGCGCGCGGCGGAAGACGTTGGCATTTGCCAGTGCCTTGGTGCCTTCGGTTACCGCAACAGCCCCGGCTTCCTTGAGCCCGCCGATTTCCGTCATCAACTCTCCGCCCAAGCTCTTGGTGATGGCGGCCATGGGTGCCACGCGCACCAGTGCCGTATCCCTGGCGCGGCGAAGGATGAAGTCCACGATTGCCGCGTCATCCACGATTGGCTGCGTATTCGGCATCACGATCATGGTGGTGACGCCGCCCGCGGCTGCGGCTTCCGAAGCACTCGCCAGTGTCTCGCGGTATTCCGTGCCGGGCTCGCCGGTAAAGACACGCATATCGATGAGGCCGGGGATGAGGGTCAGGCCGGAGCAGTCGATCACGGCCGTTCCTGCACCTGCCGATTCGCGCGTCACCGTCGGACCGGCGGCGAGGATCCAGCCGTCCTCAATCAGAATGCCTCCCTTGCCTTGCAGGCCCTGCGCCGGAGCGACGATGCCGGCATTGACATAGGCGCGGCGGGGCGAGGGAACGCGCGAGACGGGCGTCATCATGCGTTGCCCCCGCCCGGCATGTTGCGGGAGAGCGCATCGAGAACGGCCATGCGGACTGCAACACCCATCTCGACCTGCTCGCGGATCACCGATTGGGCGCCATCGGCAACATCCGAGTCGATCTCGATGCCGCGATTCATGGGGCCAGGGTGCATCACCAGTGCGTCAGGCTTTGCCAGTTTCAGCTTTTCCGCGTTGAGGCCGAAGAAGCGGTAGTATTCGCGTATTGACGGTACAAAAGCGCCTGACATGCGCTCCAGCTGAAGCCTGAGCATCATGACGACGTCGGCGTTGCGCAGCCCGTCTTCCATGTTGCGGTGAACCTCGACGCCGAAATTGGCGATGCCGGAGGGAAGCAGTGTGGATGGCGCCACGACGCGGACGTGAACGCCGAGCTTGTTCAGGAGGTGGATATTCGAGCGCGCCACGCGCGAGTGGAGCACGTCGCCGCAGATGGCCACCGTCAGCCCCTCGAAGCACTTCTTGTGGCGGCGGATGGTCAGCGCGTCGAGCAGCGCCTGGGTGGGGTGCTCATGCTGCCCATCTCCCGCATTGATGACGGCGCAGGAGACCTTCTGGGCGAGAAGTTCCACCGCGCCGGAAGACTGGTGCCGGACTACGAGGAAGTCCGGCTGCATGGCATTGATGGTCATGGCCGTGTCGAGCAGCGTTTCGCCCTTTGAGACAGCGGAATTGGCGATTGCCATGTTCATGACATCCGCGCCCAGCCGCTTTCCGGCGATTTCGAACGAGCTCTGTGTGCGAGTGGAGGCCTCGAAGAACAGATTTACCTGCGTGCGGCCCTGAAGAACGCTGTGCCGCTTGTCGATCTGGCGGCTGACCTCCACGTATTTTTCGGCCAGATCCAGGAGGGCGGCGGCTTCGAGATGATTGAAATCGTCAACCGCCAGCATGTGCTGGCATTTCAGGAGGGGTAGTCGCTCGGTGAGGGTCATTAAAGCTGGGTGTGTAGGGGCGAATCCCTAAGGCCGCAAGAGTGAATTTCATGTTGTGCAACGGGAGACCGCTCGGTCGCAATATGCCCGCATTTTCCCGGCAGATTCGCCGGTCACTGCAAGCAGGGGTTGGTCATGACATTCGACATCGTGGAAAACGCATCTCAGGTTCTGGCCGGGGCCTTTGTTGCGCGCGCCGTCTATGGCGGTGAGTATATCCAGATGGCCTTTGACCTTGGTCCTGACGATGACGCCGAGAAGGCCGACGATTACCGGGGTTACCTTGCTTCGGTGGGCAACTGGGTGGTGCTCGACGACAGCGATTTTGCCACGTTTGACGACAGGGGCGGGGACTCGGAGTTCACTGGTGGCGGCCTCTATAATGCGCGGGTGAGCGAGACTAACAGTTTCGATGCGCAGGGCCTGCTCGCTGTCGAGAATGGCGATACGCTTGTGCTGACCTTCCGCGGGACTGACGGGAAGGACCCGGCATTGAGCGGACAGGTCTTCTCGGGTGAAGGCCTTGCCTCGCACTACGAGGCTTTCGTACCTCTGATCGACGCGGCTTACGAATATCTGGCGGCTCACCCCGAAATCACCGAGATCGTGGTGTCTGGCCACAGCCTGGGCGGCGCACTGGTGGACGTGTTTACGCTGGTTGATGCCGAGCGCTTCCGGGCGTTGCGTCCCGATGGTCTCACTCTTGTTTCGCTTGGATCATCAGGTGTTCCGGACGACATTTCGGACTATCTGGACGGTGTGGGCGAATTCGTCAGGCCGGATGATTACATCGGGATCGCGAACAGCCAAGACCGTGCGCGTTTCGCAGATGATTTTCCGGACATTCCGGAGAGCCTGGGCCTTGTTCCCATCGTCGCGCTCAAGGACAACGATCACCTCGGCGGTGACCTCGTGTTCATTGTGCCGAACATCAGGAACAGCGATGTGGAATACCTCGATCCCATCGACAATCCATTCAGTTTCCGCGGACTGGGCGCGGAGCACAACAGCGCGCTGATATGGGCGAATGTGCAAGGGTTGCTTGCAGACGATCTGTTTTCGTTTTTCAGCGGGCAGACGCTCATTGCGGGTGTTGCCGACTATACGGAAGTTCCCGATTACGACGGCTCGCCGATCAGGCTTTTCAAAGGTTACGATGGGCTGGGCGATGGATCGGACGACAATGACCGCGGCAACGCTTCGCTGATTGGCGGTTCAGGGGCAGATTATATTTTCGGGCTGACGGGAAATGACCGGCTACTCGGCGGTGCCGGTGATGATTTGCTGTCAGGGGGGGCCGGCAAAGATATTCTGTATGGCGGAAAAGGCCATGACATCCTCTCCGGCGGACTGGCGGCAGACCGGCTGACAGGCAATGCAGACGCTGATTGGTTCCTGTTCAGCGATCCCCTGCAATCCACGATCGATGAGCGCGACGTGATCCTTGATTTCACTGCGGGCCTGGACAAGATCGCGGTAAGCGGCATCGATGCCCAAGGCGCAGCGGCAGACGATCAGGCGTTCGTATTCATCGGCAGTGCCGGTTTCAGCGCCGAAGGCCAGATCAGGGCGATTGAGAGCGGTGACAACACGCTCCTGCTGTTCAACATAGACGGCAATGGGGGCGCGGAAATGCGGATACTATTGAAGAACTTTGATGTCGTGAACTTAAGCGACGGCGATTTTATCTTGTGAGACCGGCCGCGAAGAGCACCAGCGGAATTGTAATGACTGCGAAGACAATTTGCAGCGTCAGGATATTGGCAACCATTGGCGCATCACCACCCATCTGGCGGGCCAGCACATAGGCGCCTGAACCGGTCGGCACCGCGCCGCAGAGCAGGGCGACGGCAAAGGCTTCGCCCGTCACACCCATCAGCATCAACGCCGCAGCCATGAAAAGCGGCATTACCAGCAGCTTCAGGATGGTAGCAGCAGCGACCGGCGGCCACGCTGACAAGGCCTCACCCAGGCGCAGGCCGGCACCCACCGTGAGAAGTGCAAGACCCAGTGCGCCACGGCCGATCATGTCCAGCACCTGAATGGCCATCTCCGGCATTGTGATGCCAGAAAGCTGCCAGGCCACACCGCCAAGCGATGAAAAGACGAAGGGATTGCGGATGATGGATAGCGCCATCGCCCTGGCATCCAGCTTCGACTCGCGGGCAAAGCGCGACATGACCATGACAGCGAGGATGTTAAGCAGTGGCGTCATTGTTGCTGCACTGACAGCGCCGAGCGAAAGCGCCTTGGGGCCGAACTGCAATGGGATGATGGCGAAGGCAATGAAGGTGTGCCAGCGCGCGGCGCCCTGTACGACACTGGTGAATTGCGGTCCATCAATCTTCAACGCTGCCATGATCGGCTTGTGGAATATGAGCAGCAGAGCGAACATGGCCAGCACCGCCATGATCATTGCAAGCGCCATTTGAACGACAGGCACGGAGGAAAAATCGGCAGCCGCGATTTCCTTGAAGATGATCGCCGGGAACAGAACGAAATAGCAGAGCTGGTCAAGCGCCAGCCACTGCTCATCCCGGATGATATGGAACCGCCTCAGCGCAAAGCCGATCAGGATGACGATGAAGACCGGGAGCAGGGCGAGGAAGATGGTGGTCATCGCAGAAAATCCAGCGCGGCTTGCAAAATCCATGCGGCGGCGAGCTTGTCGATGACCTGGTCGCGCTTGGCGCGCGAGGCATCGGCCTGGATCAGCATGCGTTCCACAGCGGCGGTCGAGAGGCGTTCATCCCAGTAGACGATGGGAATCGCGGAGAGCCGTGCAAAATTTCGGGCGAAGGCGCGGGTGGATTGGCAGCGCGGGCCTTCGGAACCATCCATGTTCACGGGCAGCCCCAATATGATGAGCCCGATGTTTTCGCGCTTGGCGATCTCGATCAGCCGCTCGGCATCCTGAGTGAACTTCTTGCGCCCGATCGTTTCAATGGGAGTTGCAATCATGCGGGTGCGGTCGCTGGTGGCGACACCGATGGTTTTCGAGCCGAGGTCAAGTCCCATCAGCCGCTTGTCGGCCGATATGGAGTGGAGTGCGTCTTCGAGGGAAATGTCCGGCGTTGCCATGCAGCTTGCGTTAGCCGATTTGCTTCATGCGGCAAATGCCGAACTTGCCATCAGCTCCCTGCGGGTAGAACATGTGGGTTACAGGAGCGTCATGTGAAAATCACTTATCACGGCCATTCGGCCTTCCGAATTGAAACCGGCAAGGCCGTCATCCTCATCGATCCGTTCTTCACCGGGAACCCCGCGGCGACGGCCGGCTGGCAGGAGGCTTTCAAGGGCTGCACGCACCTGCTGCTTACCCACGGCCACGGCGACCATACGGGCGACTCGCTAGAAATTCTCAAGGCCACCGGCGCCGTGCTGGTTTCGAACTTCGAAATCTGTACCTGGTTCAATTCAAAGGGTGTCGAGAACCATAGCCCCGGAAACCATGGCGGGCGGATTTCCTTCGACGATTTCGACGTAATCTTCACCAACGCCTGGCATTCATCGTCCGACACCTCCAGTGGCACGCCGGTGTATCTGGGGAACCCTTCGGGCTTCATCATCCAGCCAAAATTGAACCTGGAAAGACGCTCTACATCGCGGGCGATACGGGATTGTCGCTGGACATGAAGCTGATCCATCAGCTTTACAGGCCGGTGATCGGCGTTCTGCCCATTGGCGACCGCTTCACCATGGGCGGCGATCAGGCGGCCTACGCCTGCCGCAACTTCTTCGATTTCACCACCATCATTCCTTGCCACTATGCATCTTTCAAAGGCTTTGTGGTGGATGACGCCTCGAATTTCCTCGCCGCAATCGGGCCAGACGCGGGCAAGGTCAAGGTAATGGCTTCCGGCGATACGGCAGAGTTCTGACATGGCAAAGAAACCTGCCAGACCGGTTGGACCCATGGTCGATCCGCTGCCGCCGGGATCGAAGCCCGACCTGCGTCCGCTTCATGGGCTGTGGCTGCTACTGGAGCCCGTCTCGGCGGAGAAACATGCGCGGGGACTTTTCGACTCCTTCAAGGACAGCGACCCCGATGGCGCCGTGTGGACCTATCTCGGCTATGGGCCGTGGGAGAGATTCGAACAGTTCGAGGCATGGTTGAAGGAGCGGGAAGCTTCGCGTGATCCGTGGTTTTATGCCTTTGTGAAGCGGGAAGGGCACCAGCCTGTGGGCATGGGTTCCTTCATGCGGAGCGATGCGCCGAATGGGGTGATTGAGATTGGCCATATCTGGATGTCGCCTGGCCTGCAGAAGACCCGGGAAGCAACGGAGGCGATCTTCCTGATGATCCGCCATTGCTTTGACGATCTGGGCGTCAGGCGGCTGGAATGGAAATGCGATGCGCTAAACGCGCCGTCTCGCAAGGCGGCGGAACGCTTCGGCTTCACCTTCGAGGGGATTTTCCGCCAGCACCTGATCGTCAAGGGGCGGAACCGCGACACCGCATGGTATGCCATGCTGGACAAGGACTGGCATAAGGTGAGGGCGGGCTTCGAGGCATGGCTCAAGCCTGATAATTTCGACGCGCAAGGCGGCCAGAAAGCCAAGTTGCAGGTGGCCTGAGCCAATGCTATTCGGCGCGCTCTGAATTCTCGAAGGATTGGATCTCATGTCGGTCGATCAGGCAACCGTGAAGCGGGTGGCGCGTCTTGCGCGGCTCAAGGTGAAGGATGAGGACTTGGGCACGCTGGCGGGCGAGCTTAATTCCATCCTCGTCTGGGTCGAGCAGCTGAACGAGGTGGACGTCTCTCAGGTCGAGCCGCTGACCTCTGTCGTCACCATGAAGATGAAGATGCGGACGGATGAAGTGACCGACGGGAATTACCCGGACAAGGTCGTTGCCAACGCGCCCGCACAGGAAGATGCGTTCTTCATGGTTCCGAAGGTGGTGGAATGACCGCTCTTACCTCTCTCACGATCGCCGCCGCGCGCGATGCGCTGGAGAAGAAGCAGTTTTCCGCGCTTGAACTGACGGACGCCTATCTTGCCGCCATGGAAAAAGCGCGCGTGCTGAATGCCTATATCGTGGAGACGCCGGAGAAGGCGCGCGAGATGGCCAAGGCCTCGGACGCTCGCCTTGCCAAGGGCGAGGCGGGGGCGCTGGAAGGCATTCCGCTGGGCATCAAGGACCTGTTCGCAACCGAAGGCGTTCACACGCAGGCCTGCAGCCATGTGCTGGACGGGTTCAAGCCGCAGTATGAATCGACTGTTTCCGCCAATCTCTGGCGCGATGGCGCGGTGATGCTCGGCAAGCTCAACATGGACGAGTTCGCCATGGGCTCGTCCAACGAGACGAGTTATTACGGCAACGTCATCAACCCGTGGAAGCGCAACAACTCGAATGCGGCGCTGGTGCCTGGCGGTTCGTCGGGAGGTTCGGCCGCAGCGGTCGCCGCACATATCTGCGCTGCCGCAACAGCAACCGATACGGGCGGCTCGATCCGCCAGCCTGCGGCATTTACCGGAACCGTGGGCATCAAGCCGACCTATGGCCGCTGCTCGCGCTGGGGCATCGTGGCATTTGCTTCCTCGCTCGATCAGGCAGGTCCGATTGCACGCGATGTTCGCGACGCGGCGATCATGCTGAAGTCGATGGCAAGCGTTGATGCCAAGGATACGACATCGGTCGACCTGCCTGTGCCGGATTACGAGAAGGCCATCGGCCGGCCGATCAAGGGGCTGCGCGTCGGTATCCCCAAGGAGTACCGTGCCGACAACATGCCCGCCGAAATCGATGCCCTTTGGTCCAAGGGCGCCGCATGGCTGAAGGAGCAGGGAGCCGAGATCGTCGAAATCTCGCTGCCGCATACCAAATATGCACTGCCCGCCTATTACATCGTGGCGCCGGCGGAAGCCTCGTCCAACCTTGCCCGTTATGACGGAGTGCGCTACGGCCTTCGTGTTCGTGGCGACGATATTCTCGACATGTATGAGAATTCCCGCGCCGCCGGTTTCGGACGCGAAGTGCAGCGCCGCATCCTGATTGGCACCTATGTGCTGTCGGCTGGCTATTACGATGCCTACTACGTGCGTGCCCAGAAGGTTCGCACGCTGATCAAGCGCGATTTCGACGAAGCGTGGAGCAAGGTGAACGTGGTGCTGACGCCCGCCACCCCGAGCCCGGCCTTTGCACCCGGCGAAATTACCGATCCCGTGCAGATGTATTTGAACGACATTTTCACGGTGACGGTGAACATGGCAGGGCTTCCCGGCATCGCTGTTCCAGCTGGCATATCGTCCGATGGATTGCCGTTGGGCCTTCAGTTGATCGGCAAGCCCTTCGATGAGGAAACCCTGTTTCAGACGGCAGCCGTCATTGAGCAAGCAGCAGGCGGCTATACGGCGAAGCCTTGGTGGTAAGGAATAACCCCGGCTTTCGAGGCCGGGGTCAAGGTCACAGGAGAAAACCCTGCCGAAGTACTAATTGGGCTGCGGCACGAGGCGCAGGTAGGGCTTCAGCGTTTTCCAGCCACCGGGGAATTTCTCCTTCGCGGCTTCATCCGAAACCGAGGCCAGGATGATGACGTCATCGCCCTGCTTCCAGTTGGCGGGCGTAGCAACCGACTTGGTGGCAGTCAGTTGCAGCGAGTCGATGACGCGAAGGACTTCATCGAAATTGCGGCCCGTGCTCATCGGGTAGGAGATCGAAAGCTTGATCTTCTTGTCCGGCCCGATGACGAGCACATTGCGTACAGTAGCATTATCCGCGGCGGTGCGGCTGGCGGCGTTGCCAGAAGCATTCGGATGGATCATCCCGTAAAGTTTGGCGACGTGGAGATCCTCATCTCCGATCATGGGATAGTTCACGGTTGCGCCGGTCACATCCTTGATGTCGTTTTTCCAGCGGTGATGGGCCTCGACCGAGTCGATCGAGATGCCGATCAGCTTCACGCCGCGCTTATCGAACTCGTGCTTCATCTTGGCCATAGAGCCAAGCTCAGTGGTACAGACGGGGGTGAAATCCTTCGGGTGCGAGAAGAACACAACCCAAGACCCTTCGATATAGTCGTGGAACTTGATGTGGCCTTCGGTGGTGTCAGCTTCGAAGTCCGGTGCGATATCGCCGATCAGCAGTGCCATTTTGGCCTCCATCGTTACAGGTTATAGATATAGCGAAGCTCCCGTTCGTTTTAAAGAACAAATCGTCCGGTTTGCCGCGCATTCCGGCTTTGCAGGAATCGCACGACTGCGGCATCTATGGGCCGCCACAGGAGTCCGCAACCATGACCTATATCATTTCCATCCCGGTTCTTGCAGCCGTCTTCGCTGCCTACCTCATCATGGGCGCTGGAGGCGGACTGTTGCTGGATGGCGATGTCTATTACGGAACGCTTGCTTCAGGCGCCACATTTGCGCTGCGGGGCGGCGATCTCTTTGTCCTTGCGGGCCTTGTGGCGCTGTTCTTCGAAATGTTGAAGGCGGCGAGAGCAGGGCGGGGCACCATCTTGGACCATATGCTGTCCACTGCCGTCTTCGTCGGCGCGCTCGTATGTTTCCTGCTGCTGGATTACTGCGGCACGGCGAGTTTCTTCCTCCTCACCGTCATGGCGCTGATCGATGTGGTGGCGGGTTTTTCGATCTCCATTTTCGCCACAAGGCGCGACTTTTCGATGACACGCGAGAACTGACCCGCTCTGCAACCGAAGTGGCCGCCGGCAGCGGTGCCGGGTTTTCAATGTTGGTTTACAAAACCTTTCTGTGATTCCCACTGAAAGCATGGCATTCAGGTCAGTTTTGGATGTTCAGTCAGTACTAATCCACTGTATTTAATCGCTAAATCAGCACACAACCTGAAATTGCCGATCGAACGATGCGATCCGCGGGCGGTAAAATATTTCCGGTGACTACGGAAATATGCGCGAGTTCCGTTAAGCCGCTTTTGAGAATTCTCAGGTTAATTCGTGGCTGTGAATTGTAGGGCAAGAATGTTCTCCCAGGGTGCAGCGTGTGCTGCTGGCAGACCGGATTGCCGATCGATCACTGAAATTGCGGAATCCAGACGTCATCGACCAACAGTCAGGTAAGGAACCTTACAATGCCAGTATCAGCACCTATTATCACCTCCAACGGCGGCGGGGCCACCGCTGCGATTTCGCTTCAGGAAGGCATTACGCAGGTTACGACCGTTGCAGCGACCGACGCTGACGCCGGAACAGTGATCACCTATCGTATTGTTGGCGGCAAGGATGCCTTCAAGTTCCAGATCGATGCCGCAACCGGCGCTCTGAGCTTCAAAGCCGTTCCGGATTTCGAAACCCCGACAGATTCGACCGTTGACGCAGCCAATGTGGCCAATGGTCTGAACACCTATGAAGTGATCGTCGAGGCCAACGACAGCAAGGCAGGCCTTCCCGTTCAATCTGACCAGCAGATCATCACGGTCACCATTGGTGACGTCACCGCAGTCACCATCAACGGCAGCAATGGTGCCACCGCGGGCAACGACTTGCTCGGCGGTTTGGCTGCGACCAGCGAAGGTGACACAATCAGCGGCCTGGACGGCAACGACACTATCGACGGTGCCGGTGGCGCAGATACGATGATTGGCGGCAAGAACAACGACGTTTATATCGTCGACAATGCCGGCGACGTGGCGACTGAAGTTTCAGGCGAAGGCATCGCCGACGAAGTTCGCTCTTCGGTTACCTACTCTATGGCGGTCAACGCTTCTGAAGTGGAACGCCTTGTCCTTACCGGTACTGCCAACATCAGTGGTACCGGCAACGCGCTTGACAACAGGATCACCGGCAACGATGTCAACAACACCATCGATGGCGGCGCTGGTGCCGACGATATGACAGGCGGCAAAGGCAACGACATCTACAAGGTTGATAACTCGGGCGACGCCGTAACCGAAGGTCTTACCGAGGGCACCGATCGCGTCGAATCCTCGGTCACGTTCACGCTCGGCGCGAATATCGAGAACCTCACGCTGCTCGACCTCGGTGTTGTTGCGACCAACATCAACGGCACGGGCAACGGCCAGGCGAATACCATCAACGGCAGCAGCGGCAATAACATCATCGAGGGCAAGGGCGGCAACGACATCCTCGACGGCAAGGCTGGTGCCGACACCATGCTTGGCGGCGGGGGTAACGACAGGTACACCGTCGACAATGCCGGTGACTTCGCATCCGAGTTGGGTGGAACCGGCAAGGATACAGTGTATTCGTCAGTGTCCTTCACGCTGGACACAGACGTTGAAAACCTGAACCTGACCGCAGCGGGCAACTTGTCCGGTACGGGCAACGCGGGCAACAACATCATCAACGGCTTCTCCGATGACAACACGCTTACCGGCGGTGACGGCAACGACATTCTCGACGGCAAGCTCGGCAATGACACGATGGTTGGCGGTAACGGCAGCGACAAGTTCTACGTCAATGTCGCCGGTGACCAGGTTAACGAAGGCGCTGGATTGGTAGGCGACATCGATACTGTCTATGCGGCAGTGAGCTACGATATCTCCGGCTCTACCTCTACGACGGGAGCGAATATCGAAAACGTGACGCTGACAGTTACTGCTGCCAGTGTCATCGGCAATGTGCTCAACAATGTGCTGATCGGCAATGCTTCCGCCAACTCGATTTCGGGCGGCGGCGGCAACGACGTCCTCGACGGCAAGGCCGGTGTTGACTCCCTCGACGGCGGAGAAGGCGACGATACCTACATCGTCGAGAATGGCGGCGACACGGCGACTGAATCTACAAGTGGTGTGGCTGGTGGCGTTGACCTTGTGAAGTCGAGTGTGGCTTTCACACTGGGCGCCAACGTCGAAAACCTGACCCTCACGGGCTTCGGCAACATCAACGGAACCGGCAATTCCGGAAATAACGAGCTTACCGGCAACTCTGCGAAGAACGTCCTGACCGGCGGTGATGGCAGCGACTTGCTCGACGGCAAGGCCGGTGCAGACACGATGATCGGCGGCAATGGCAATGACTTCTACTACATCGACAATGCCGGTGACGTTGCCAGTGAAGTGGGTGGCTCAGGCACCGACATGATCATCACCAAGTTCACGACGACACTTGACAGTGACTTCGAAGAGTTAACGCTGCTTGGGACCAGTGTCATCAACGGCACGGGTAGCGCATCCAACAATACGATCAACGGCAACAACGGCGCCAATATCCTTACGGGCCTTGGCGGCGCTGACAGCATCATTGGCAATGGCGGCGCAGACACCATCATCGGTGGAGCGGGTCAGGATACGATGACCGGCGGTACGGGCATCGACAAGTTCGTGTTCTCGGAGCTGACGGACAGCACGAACAGCGGCTTGACGGCAGATCTGATCATGGACTTCTCGGACGCCGACATCCTCGACGTCTCGGGTATCGATGCCACCGGATCGACGACTCCGCTGACAAATGAAGCGTTCAACCTGATAAACAGCACGGCTGCCAACCTCGGCGAAGGAAATCTTGCCTGGTCGATTTCCGGCGGTGTTGCGACGATCAAGCTGTTCACCGATAATGATCTTGGCACCGATGCCAACATGGTCATCACGATGACGCTCACGAGCAACCAGACCTCGCTCGACTTCGGCGACTTCATTCTTTAATCGCCACGCCTTCAACAGAAACCCCGCCGGAGCGATCCGGCGGGGTTTTTTGTCTTGAATGAGAGATTGATCAGGCTTTGATGCGTTCGCCCTTGGGGTCATAGAAGCTCTGGAACTGCACCTTTGCGGGATAGCGTTTCCAGGCAAGTTCCACTTCCCAGGAGCCACTCTCGATCCAGTCTTTCGTGACGCCGTTATCATTTTTTACATAACCAAGTCCCAGCGAGCGATCGACGCGGTGGCCCCAGGCACCGGAAGTGGTGGAACCTACTATAGCTCCATTCCGGTAGATGGGCTCTTCGTGATAGATCATCGGTGCGTGTGAGGAATTGTCTTCCAACGCGATGCAAACGAAGCGCTTGGGTTGGACGCCGAGTTCCTTTTGCTGTGCGAGTGATTCCTTGCCGATGAAGCCACCGGGCTTGTCCCACGAGATGGCAAAGCCGAGGCCGGCTTCCAAGGGCGTGTCCTCGTCCGCAATGTCGTGGCCCCAATGTCGGTAAGCCTTTTCAGTGCGGCAGTTGTTCATGGTGTGCATGCCAGCGGGCGTCAGGCCGAACTCCTTGCCTGCTTCCCAGAGTGTTTCGAAGACGTGCGCCGTGAATTCCGTCGGGATGTAAAGCTCCCAGCCTAGTTCTCCCACATAGGTAATGCGGCTGGCGCGCACGCGGGCGTAGCCGATCTCGACCTCCTTTGACGTGCCAAAAGGGAAGGCCGCGTTCGAAAGATCGGCACTGGAAACCCTCTCCAGCAGCGCGCGGGATTTGGGTCCCATGATGGCGATCATGGGCAGGCCGGAGGTGATGTCGGTTGCCACGCAGTGCGCGTCGTCAGGCGTGTGGCGCTTCAGCCAGGCCATGTCGCGCGTCTGGGGCGCCGCGCCCGTTACAACCAGGAACCTGTGCTCGCCCAGCCGCGTGACTGTAAGATCCGCTTCGATGCCGCCGCGCCCGTTCAGCCACTGCGTGTAGACGATGCGGCCGGGCTCAACGTCTACGTTCGCGGCGCTGACGTGGTTCAGGACCTTCAACGCATCGCGGCCTTCGACGGAATATTTTGCGAAGCTTGACTGGTCGAAGAAGGCGCAACTGGTCATCAGCGATTTTGCTTCATGGTCCGCGCAGGGGAACCAGTTCTGGCGGCCATAGCTGTATTCATACTCGGGCTTCACGCC
>JBKJQU010000154.1:0-5257 GCA_046594995.1 Aestuariivirga sp. | reverse complement strand
CGCTGCGTGACGATTACTGCCGACATGGGCAGCATCGAGGGCCCGATGAAGGCCGCAAAGGAAGCTCTGGCGGCTTTCGGGACCATCGACATTCTTGTGAACAATGCGGGCGTGGCGCTGCTCGCGCACCTGACCGAGGCAAAAGTCGAGGACTGGGATGCGACGATGGCGGTGAACCTGCGGGCACCCTTCCTGCTGGCGCGTGAGATCGTGCCGGGCATGATCGCGCAGAAGCGCGGCAAGATTATCAATGTTTCGTCACAAGCTGGTGTCGTCGGACTTGACGCGCATGGGGCCTATTGCGCGTCGAAGGGCGGCCTCAACATGCTGACAAAGGTGATGACGGTGGAGTGGGCCAAGCACAATATCCAAATCAATACGGTGTGCCCGACGGTGATCCTGACGCCGATGGGCGAGAAGGTGTGGGGCCAGCCCGAGAAGGGTGATCCGATGCTGGCGAAAATTCCGGGCGCGCGCTTTGGAAAGCCCATCGAGGTGGCCGACGCCATTCTTTATCTGGCATCACCTGCGTCCGACATGGTCTGCGGCCACGACCTGCTGGTCGACGGCGGCTATACGGCGGTGTAACGGGCTATTTGCCGTCCTTGCGGCGCTGGTGCTCGTTCTCGCTCTTGTTCTGATTATCGATCAGGGCCTGCTGGTCATCGTCCCAGTTTACACCATCGCTTTCGGTGCCATCTTTCGGAGGCGGTTTCTCTCCGGGCTTTTTCGCAAGTTCGCGATCGCCCATGCGGCCTTTCTCGATCTCCTGTTTGACGAGATCGGGGTTCACATCGCGCGAATCTTTTGTCATGGCGGACTCCTTCTCGAAATCCAATGCGCGTGCGTCGCCGCAGGTTCCGTCAGTAGGTGGCCCGGCCACCCGAGACGTCGAAGACCGCACCTGTCGAAAAGGAACATTCTTCGCTTGCCAGCCAGCACACAAGGCTTGCGACTTCATCGACCTTGCCGAGGCGTGCCATCGGGATCTTGGACAGCATGAAGTCGACGTGGCTTTGCGGGATCTGATCGAAGATGGGGGTTCGCACGGCGGCGGGCGTCACGCTGTTAACGGTAACGCCGGTCTTGGCCAATTCTTTCGCCAGCGACTTGGTGAAGCCGATGACGCCGGCCTTGGAGGCCGAATAGGCGGAAGCATTGGGGTTTCCCTCCTTGCCGGCAATCGAGGCGATGTTGACGATGCGGCCATAACCGTTCGCCACCATATGCGGCACTACGGCGCGGTTGGTGAAGAAGGTGCCGTTCAAGTTGATGGCGATGGTGCGGTGCCAGTCCTCGAGCTTGAGATCCGTGACGGTCGCGGTGGGGCCGGCGATGCCGGCGCTGTTCACCAGCACATCGATGCCGCCAAGCTGTTTCACGGTTTCTTCCGCCGAGGCCATCACCGAATCATAATTCGAAATGTCGGTCCTGATGCCGCCGGCCATGTCCCAGACGACGACCTTGCCGCCTTCGGCCTCGATGCGTTTGGCGACGGCCTCGCCGATCCCTGACAGTCCACCCGTGACGACTGCGCGCCTGCCTGCAAATCTCATGATTTGATCTTCCAGTTCTTCATGGTTTCGAGCGTGTCTTCGAAAGACACTATGCCCGCATCGGAGCCAAGACCAGTGGCGACGAGGCCAGCGGAGGCTTGCGCAAAACGCAAGGCGGTTTCGGTATCCATCCTGTGGTGAAGCGAGGCGATGAAGCCCGCATCGAAGGCATCGCCGCAGCCTGTCGTATCCTTCACCTTGATGTCATAGGCGGGCGACTTGAGGCGCGTGCCATCCTTGTGGGCGTAGAAGGCGCCATCGCCACCCAGCGTGAAGACGCAAGCCGTGGCACCGTGGTCGAGGTAGAATCTGGCGCAATCTTCCGCACTGCCCTGCCCCGACATGTCCATGGCCTCTTCAACCGAGGGCATGAAGTAGTCGATATAGGGGAGCAGCGGCTTGACGATGCCGATGGTTTCGGCACTGGCGGCAATGAGATCGAAGGTGACGGTGCGGCCGCGGGCCTTGGCTTCCTTCAATACGGTGACCGAGGCCGGGCCATCGAGCTTTTTCAGAAGTCCGGTGCCGCCCAGATGAATGATGGGCGCATCGAAAACCTGGTCATACATCGACGGGGAGACGTCGAAATGATCCGACGCGCCGCGCACGTGCAGCGCCGGCCTGTCGCCATTGGGGCGCACGTTGAGGATGGTGGCCGAGGTCGGCACGCCTTTGAGACGCTGCATGGCGGAGGTGTCGATGCCGTGCTTCTGCATCGTCATCAGAACCCAGTCTGCCTTTTCGTCGTCGCCCACCGCGCCGACGGCAAGACTCTTCAGGCCGAGCTTTGCGGTATCGACAACAGTGCCGCCTGCCGTGCCCGCAACTGTGAGGCGGATTTCCTCGATGAAGTCCACATTGCCGCGATCGGGAATGCGCGTGACCGGGCGGCCCAGAACATCGAGGATGTAGAGCCCGATAACCGAAACATCGTAGCGCATGTCAGCTGTTCGACTTCTTCGTCATCGTGATGAGGCCGGCCAGAACCACGGCTACGCCTGCAACGCTCCATACCAGTGGCTGCATCCAGAAAGGCGGCGTTGCCAGCTGAACCTTGCCCATGGTGGTGTTGGCATCCGGCGGTTTCAGGAAGAACACGCCATAGAGATGCGCGGCCGCGATCGACACCAGGATGACGATGCAGAAAATCATGGCGACGACCATGCCAATGGTGATGACCGAGCGCACCTTCACGCCGGGCTGCGCCAGCGGCAGCAGATTATTGATGAGCCCGGCCAGAACGACCAACCCGCTGCCGATTGCAAACAGCGTGAGGCTGAAGGGCTGGAAGATCAGGATCAGCGCGAAGAGGCCAAGGCCGATGATGAAATACTCAAGCCGGAGCGCGCCATCGCGCGTCATGCCTTGCTGCTCGCCGCTCATGCGCGCACCGCCTTTCCGTCCTCGCCGAAGAAATGCGTCTGCCTGGGATCGGGGCGCAAGTGAAGCGCCTCGCCGATCTTCACGCGCTTGTCGCGCGGCACCACCACGCGGATATCGCCACCCGCCGCGGTGCGGGCGTGGATGAGGGTTTCAGCGCCCATCGGCTCGATCAGTTCGGCCTGGGCGGCGATGGTGTCGGGCGCCTTCTCGTTTGCCGCCGTGAAGGCGCGCGGGCGGATGCCGACCGTGACCTTCGAGGGCTTCAGGCGCGAGACGGCAGGATCGGCAGCGATCACCAGATCATTCCCGGCCAGCGAGACGGAGGCCATGGTGCCGTCGAAGCTCTTCAGATCGGCTTCAACCAGGTTCATCTGCGGCGTGCCGATGAAACTGGCGACGAAGACATTCGCGGGCTTGGCGAAGACATCATGAGGTGTTCCCACTTGCTCGATCAGGCCATCGCGCATGATGGCGATGCGGTTCGCCATGGTGAGGGCTTCGAGCTGGTCGTGCGTGACAATGACGGTGGCCTTGGACAGGCCTGTCAGCACTTCCTTGATCTGGCCGCGCATCGAGTGGCGAAGCTCGACATCGAGACGCGAAAGCGGCTCGTCGAACAGGAAGCAATTGGGATCACGCACGATGGCGCGGGCCACCGCGAGGCGCTGCTTTTCGCCTTCCGAGATATGGCTCGGCATGCGGTCCAGCACCGTTTCCAGGTGCATGATCTTCGCGACCTTCATCACGCGGGCATCGACTTCGGATTTGGACAGCTTCTCGTAGTGAAGCGGCATGGCGATGTTCTGGCCGACGCTCAAGGCCGGGTAGAGCGCATAGAACTGGAAGACCATGGCGATGTCGCGCTTCTCGGGCGACAGATCGTTCATGTTCTTGCCGGCGATGATGACATCGCCCGAGGTCGCACGCTCCAGCCCCGCGATCATGCGCAGCGTCGTGGTCTTGCCGCAGCCCGAGGGGCCCAGAAGGCAGACGACTTCACCGGCGGAGACCGACAGGTCGGCATCGCGGACGGCGGTAAAATCGCCGAACTTCTTGGTGACTTTCCTGATCTCGATTGTCGACATGTCAGCGCTTCACGGTTCCGAATGTCACGCCACGCAGCAGGTGGTCCTGCAGGAAGAAGGTGACGAGGAAAACAGGGATGAGGAAAAGGGTTTCGATGGCCGCCAGCAGCGTCCAGTCGGTGCCGCGCCCGCCAGAGGACACAGCCTGGTTCATGGCGACAGGTACGGTGCGCGTATCGGTACCCGACAGCAGCAGCGCGAAGAGGAATTCGTTCCATGTGAGAATGAGGCCGAAGACGAAGGTGGCGGCAAGGCCTGCCACGACCTGCGGCAGGCAGATCTTGAAGAACACCTTGGTTTCAGACGACCCGTCGATGCGGGCAGCATCTTCCACATCGAGCGAAAGCTCGTCGAAGAAGCTCTTCATCATCCAGATAGTGAAGGCCAGGTTGAAGGCCGTGTAGAGCAGGATGATGCCGATATATGACCCCGACAGGCCGACGACGCGGAACATCAGGATGACGGGGATGATGACGACGATGGCCGGCAGCATGCGCGTGGTCAGGATGATGAAAAGATAGGTGTCGTTTCCCTTCAACGGGTAGCGCGAGAAGCCGAAGGCCGCGAGCGTGCCGATGATGAGGGCAAGGCCTACCGAAACGGAAGAGATGAAGATAGAATTGAAGAAGTAGCGGTCGAAGCCGGTGTCTTCAGGCGCACCGCCCGTCGTCATCGAGCGGGAGAAGACGGAGCCAAAGTTCTCGAGCGTCGGCGTGAACACGTATTGATCGGGGATCAGGCCGAACAGCGATGTGGGCGACAGCGTGGGCGGAACCGACAGGGCCAGGTTCTGCGGCTTGATGGCCGTGAAGATGATGAAGAGAACCGGAATGAAGTAGATGAAGGCGATGATGGCGACGAAGAAGGTGCGTCCCCATCCCGCTTCGCCGACACCACTGGCCTTGCGAAAGCCCAGCCGCTCCCAGATTGAGTTGCTTTCAGCCATGGGTGCTCGTCCTTGCATTTATCGCCACATCGTGGCGGGTAGCCCTCATCCCCCTGTCGGGACCTTCTCCCATGCCTTTGCCACGGGAGAAGGCGCGTCGGCTCATCTGCCTTCTCCCGTCCGAAGGATGGGAGAAGGTGGCCGACAGGCCGGATGAGGGTTCTGTCCGCGAATTCGCGAGTTGCATGATGCGCGCTGTCCTCACCTCAACCTCCGTGGCTGCGGCGATTGGCCAGGTAGAGATAGAGGTTGGTGAGCACGATCACCATGAAGAGCATGAGATAAGA
>JBKJQU010000107.1:0-3021 GCA_046594995.1 Aestuariivirga sp. | reverse complement strand
GCGGCTGTTCGAAGAACATGCAACGGTGTGGGCCTTCTGCCGGGCCGCCGCCCTTTTCACGGAAGAAGCGGCAGCTTGAACAGATCCCGAAGCTGAGAATTGCATCGCGCTTCAATTCTTCCGCAAGCAGTTCGCGCAAACCCTTCGCGAGCCTGCGCCGTGTTTTGCCGCCAAGATCATCCGCTGCGGTCGCAAGCTTGCCCCAGGGATCGCGCGACAGGGCCTCGATGCCCTTCGGCGTCAATACCAGGCTGAGCGAGCGCTTCTCGCTTTCGCGCGTTGCCTTGGTGATGAATCCCTTGCGCTCCAGCGCCATCACCGTTTGCGAGATGGTGCCCTTGGTGGCACCGAGATAGCGGGTGAGCGCGCCTGGAGAATTGGAGAAACGGTTGGCACGGTTGAGGAAGCGCAGCGCCTCCCATTGCGCGGGGTTCAGGTCGCCGTCGTGCTCACGCGCACGCATCACGCGTGCCAGCCGCTCCAGCGGCCAGACGATCATCGCGCCGTCGGCCTGTTCGTCGTCATCGTCGCTCATGGTCCGTCCCGGTCAGGCGAGAAGGATTGCATACTTTCATAAAGCACGACCGGCTGCGACTGAAATCGTGGCGTCGTACCATCGGGTTCAGCCGGCCATGAAGCGGGCCACACCAGCGCGCTGGTCTACCGTGAGATGCAGCCCATGCTTGGTGCGGCGGTCGAGAATATCTTCCGCCGTCATCGCCCATTCCTCGGCGCGGAGATAATCGATCTCGCGCTGATACAGCAATCCGCCGAAGTGCTTCCCCAGGCCTTCAACGTCTCGCGCTGCGCCGATGATCTTCAAAGCCCTGGTGCCGTAGAGCCGTGTATAGTGCCTTGCCAGCGCGTCCGGCAGCCACGGATGCTTGCCGTGCAACTTGCTCAAGAACCGCTCGAAGTCCGCGCCCGGCATGTCGCCACCCGGCAACGGTGCCGATGATGTCCATCCATCTTTCATCGCGGGAAAGAAGGGCTTCAGCTTGTCCAGCGCATGTTCGGCAAGCTTGCGATAGGTCGTGATCTTGCCGCCGAACACCGAGAGCACCGGCGGCGTTCCCTCGACATCGAACACATAGTCGCGCGTGACAGCGGAAGGATTCGCAGCATTGTCATCATAGAGCGGACGGACCCCTGAGAACTTGTGGACGATCTCTTCCTTCCGGATCGCAACTTTCAGATAGCGGTTGACGGCAGTGAGAAGATAGTCGGTCTCACGATCCTCGATCGCTACATCTTCGGCCTTGCCGTCGTAGGGAATGTCGGTGGTGCCGATGAGGGCCATGTTGCTCTCATATGGATTGACGAAGATCACGCGCTTGTCGTGGTTCTGAAACAGATAGGCCTGCGGCCCCTCCCAGAATTTTGGCACGATGATGTGGCTGCCCTTGACGAGGCGCACGCGCCGCGCCGAGTTGGAGCTTAAGACGCCACTGATGACGTTCTCGACCCACGGCCCCGCCGCATTGACAATGGCCCTGGCGCTGGTCTTTGAAATCGTGCCGTCCGCGCTGCGGAATTCCACATTCCAGTGATCGCCGTTGCGCCGCGCCGATGTGGCGGCGGTGCGTGTCATCACCTTCACGCCGCGCTCACTTGCATCGAGCGCATTGAGCGCGACAAGGCGGGCATCATCCACCCAGCAGTCGGAATATTCAAAAGCACGGGTGAATTCGGATTTGATCGGCTTTCCTTCAGGATCGTTTACAAGGTCGATGTTGCGGCAACCGGGAAGTTGTCTGCGGCCGCCCAGATGATCGTAAAAAAAGAGGCCGAGACGCACGAGCCATGCTGGCCGCTGCTCCGGCGAATGCGGCAGCACGAAGCGCATGGGCCAAACGATGTGAGGTGCTGCGTTCAGCAACACCTCGCGTTCGATCAGCGCCTCGCGCACAAGGCGGAATTCATAGTATTCGAGATAGCGCAGCCCACCGTGGATGAGCTTGCCAGAGCGCGACGATGTGCCCTGCGCCAGATCATCCTTCTCGCAGAGGATGACGGACAATCCGCGGCCCGCGGCATCGCGCGCGATCCCGACGCCATTAATGCCGCCACCGATGACCACGAGATCGACTGGCGCAAGCAGCTGCATCGGTTAAGGCCTCAGCACCTGTTGAGCGCAGGCTCGCCTGCGAGATAGCGGCGCACTTCCTCCGCTGCGAGACCCGCCGCATAGCTCACCGTCTTCACGGATGCGCCCGCGATGTGCGGCGTCAGTGTCACGTTGGGAAGCTTCAGGAAGCGGTTTTCGGGCGGCACCGGTTCGACGTCGAAGGTTTCGAGCATCGCGCCGCGCAGATGGCGGGAGGCGAGCGCCTCGTAGAGATCGTCATAGTTGACCAACGGCCCGCGCGCGGTATTGATGAAGTAGGCACCCCTCTTCATCTGCGCCAGCGTTTCCCTGTTGATCATCTTCGCCGTCTCCGTTGTCACGCGCGGGTGAAGAGACACGACATCCGAGTCTGCAAGAACGCGCTCCAGCGAGCACTGGATCACGCCGTCGTTCAGATCATCCGCCGAAAGCTGCACATAAGGGTCGCTGACGAGGATGCGGCAGCCGAAGGCTTTAAGAAACTTGACGACGCGCCGTCCGACTTCGCCATAGCCGATGAGGCCCACGGTCATCTCGGACAATTCCTGGCCCGCGATATCGGCGCGGTAGAGGTCGCCGCGATAGACCCCTGCCCGCATCGCATCATGGCCGCGCGTGATGTTTCGCGTTTCAGCGAGGATGGCGCCGATGGTGAATTCAGCCACCGCACTCGCATTGCGGCCCGGCGTGTTGACGACGAGAAGGCCGCGTTCGCGCGCAGCTTTTATGTCGATGTTGACGGGGCCGCCGCGCGACACGGCCACGAATTTGAGATTCGGCAGCCGGTCCATCATCGAAGCGGAGAGCGGTGCAAGCTGCGTCACCATCATCTCGGCATCGCCCGTCATCTCGACGATCTGGTCGGCATTGCCCATGTATTCCTTGAGCCCGTCCATGCCCTGGACCGCATAGCC
>JBKJQU010000084.1:0-4845 GCA_046594995.1 Aestuariivirga sp. | reverse complement strand
CCAGCCAGGGGGCGATGCCGCGTCGCCCTTCGCCATCTTCGCGTTTCTGACCGCCGTTGGCGCCGCGGGGCGCGATATCATCACCCGCAAGGTGCCGCGGCAGATACCGGCCCTCATTGTCACTTTTTCGACGCTGCTGATCGTCCTGCTCTCTGCTGCTGTGGCGTCCTTCATGTTTGAAACCCAGGTCACGCCCACGTTCCGCCACATGTGGCTGATGGCCATCGCGGGCCTGTTCCTGATGTTCGGCCACGCCTTCATCTTTCTCGCCTTCCGCATTTCGCCCGCCCGCGTGGTGGCGCCATTCACCTATTCGTTCATGCTGTGGGCCGGGCTCTCTGGCTATTTTCTTTTCGGCCAACTGCCAAATGCGCTGGCCATCTGCGGCATGGTGCTCATCCTTCTGGCCGGGCTTGCCGTCGTGCTGCTCGAAGGCCGTACACGGCAGGGTGATCCGGGTGTGGTCAAGCTTTGACATCATGTGTAATCCCGTCCTGCAGGAATTCGACCAATGACCCGCCTGATCGACTCGGCTATCGGCCTCCTCGCGCGCATTCCGCATGCGCTCATCGCAGTGCTTGGACGCTTGGCCATCGGGCTGATGTTCTGGAACATGGGGCGCGCCAAGGTGAGGGGCTTGAACATATTCGAGGTGAGCGGCAGCACCCTCGACCAGTTCAGGTCTCACAGGCTGCCTTATATCCCGGCCGAGACCGGGGCTCTTGCGCTACAGGTTGCCGAACATGTGCTGCCCGCCCTGCTGATCATCGGCTTTGCCACGCGCTTCTCCGCCCTTGGCCTGCTGATCCTGATGGTGGGAATGCAGGTGTTCTTCAATCCGGATGCTTATCTTCTTCATGGCGCATGGGCAGCGATACTCCTCATGCTGATGAAATATGGGCCAGGCAAAATCTCGCTCGATTACCTGATCTACCGGCGCTGACACCTATCGACGCCGCAGACCAAATCATGCCAGAAAGGTCTGGCTGACGTCACTCCCGCCATGACCGACAACATCCTCATTATCCTGCATTCCGAAACTTCCATTCCGGGCCGCATCGGTCAGATGCTGGTTCAACGTGGCTACCGGCTGGATATTCGCAGGCCCTGCCTGGGCGATGACTTGCCCGCTTCCATGGAGCGGCATGAAGGCGCGGTGATCTTTGGCGGGCCTATGAGCGCCAATGACAGCGATGACTGGATCGCCCGTGAGATCGACTGGATCGGCGTGCCGCTGAAAGAGGGGAAGCCGTTCCTCGGCGTCTGCCTTGGCGCGCAAATGCTGTCGAAGCACCTGGGCGGAACTGTCGGTCCCCATGCTGACGGCCATGTGGAAATCGGCTATTACCCGATCATACCTACCGATGCGGGAGAACCACTGGGACCTTGGCCGCAGCATGTCTATCACTGGCACAGGGAAGGGCTCACCCTGCCGTCAGGTGCCGAAAGGCTGGCCACAGGCAGCACATTTGAGAACCAGGTCTTCCGCTATAGTGCCAAGGCATTCGGCATCCAGTTTCATCCGGAGGTAACGCGGCTCACCATGCACCGTTGGGCTGTGCTGGGGGCACATCGCTTTGACATGCCGGGGGCCCAAAACGGAAAGGCCCATCTGGACGCAAATCTCGTCCATGACGGGCCTGTCAGGAATTGGCTGTCGCGGTTTCTCGACGTCTGGCTGGCCGCCTGAGGCCGCCAAGCAACGTGGCGCTGGCACTCCCGCGGCAGTGCCACGATCTCGATCCAGTAGCGGCCCACCGTCTTCACGATCCCGACGCGCTGATCGCGGTGCCAGAGCTTGCCACCTGGCTGCCGCAGCAGATGATCCCCGTTCGTGGCTGAACCTGTCACTTCGGGACAGTTGGCAACCACATCTTAATCCTTTTTTTCCTGTTCGAAACTCTTTGGAAACCTTGATGCGCCATTGTTGAACCATGGCAAGCAGACCCGAAGCGGGGGGAAGCGCCAGGGGCGGTCCGGGATCATGTACTGCGTACCCGGACACCAGTTTGCGCGAGGGGCCTCCTGTTGGACGGCCCCTTGTCGCGTTTGAGAAGGCTCCAATTCAAGTCTTGCGGATTTGCGATGGAGACATGACATTCAACTTGCATGTCAGCCCAACCCCCATTCGAATCCTGGCTTCGGCCCGATGCCTCGGGCCTCTATTGCGTGCCGGGCGATTTCCATATTGATCCGCACCGGCCGGTGCCACGCGCGGTGATCACGCATGGCCATTCGGACCACGCACGGCCCGGGCATGGCGCGGTTCTGGCAACCGCCGACACGCTCGAAATCATGAAGCTGAGGCTGGGCGAGGGCGCGGGCAAGACACACCAGCCGCTGGCCTATGGCGAGGTGCTGAAGGTGCGCGACGTGACGGTGTGGCTCATGCCCGCCGGTCATATCCTGGGCTCGGCGCAGGTGGTGATCGAGTACAACGGCCAGCGCGCGGTGATCTCGGGCGACTATAAGCGCCATGCCGATCCGACCTGTGACCCGTTCGAACTGGTGCCATGCGATCTCTTCATCACCGAGGCGACCTTCGGCTTGCCGGTCTACCGCCATGAGCCCGACGTGGGCGAAGTACAGAAGCTCATCGCATCGCTCAAGGATTTCCCTGAGCGAACGCATCAGGTGGGTGTCTATGGCCTGGGCAAGTGCCAGCGCCTCATCGCGCTGTTGCGACGGGCGGGCTATGACCGCCCAATCTATCTCTATGGCGCACTGCGGTCCATGACTGATTATTATCTGGCACGGGGCTTCGCGCTGGGTGACGTGCCATCCGTGGCGGATACGAAGGAAAAACTTGCGGGTGAGATCGTGTTGTCGCCGCCCTCAGCCCTCGGCGACCGCTGGTCGCGGCGCCTCGCCGATCCGCTGGCGGGCTTTGCTTCCGGCTGGATGCGGATCAGGGGCAGGGTGCGCCAGCGCGGCATCGAACTGCCGCTGATCATTTCGGACCATTGCGACTGGCCCGAACTTTTGCAGACCATAACTGAGACGGGCGCACGCGAAGTCTGGGTCACGCATGGGCGCGAGGAAGCGCTGGTCCATGAGGTGAGCAAGATGGGTGTGAAAGCCCGCGCGCTTGCCCTCGTGGGTCGTGAGGACGAAGCCGAATGAAGGCCTTCGCAACGCTTCTCGATCGGCTGACCTATACGCCGTCGCGGCTGGCCAAGCTGAAGCTGATGCGGAACTATTTCCAGGACACGCCAGACCCCGATCGTGGCTATGGGCTGGCGGCCTTGACCGATGGTCTCCCCTTCACCTTTCCGCTGCGACGGGTCTTGAGCGAACTCGGCGAGACGCGGTTTGATCCTGAGCTGTTCAGGCTGTCCCGCAATGATGTGGGTGACACCGCCGAAACCGTGGCGCTGATCTGGCCCGTAACCGGGGCACAGGGCGAGCCGCCAAAATTATCGGATGTGGTGGCAGCGCTGTCGTCGGGCAGTCGTTCCGGACATGCGGCGCTGCTCACGCAGTGGCTGGACCGGCTTGATGCCACCGGGCGCTGGGCACTCCTCAAATTCCTGAGCGGCACGCCGCGCGTCGGGGTATCGGCGAGGCTGGCAAAGCAGGCTGTCGCTGACACGTTCGAGCAGAGTGTGGATGATGTAGAGGAACTCTGGCACGGGCTGGAGCCGCCATATCTGCCGCTATTCAACTGGCTGGAGAAGAAAACCGATAAGCCGGCCACGTCGGTTACTCCGGTGTTCCGCCCGATCATGCTGGCGCATGCGCTGGAAGATGCTGAGTGGGAGGCGCTCAATCTTTCGGATTTCGCCGCCGAGTGGAAATGGGATGGCATCCGCATCCAGGTATCGGGCAAGGGTGGCGTCACGCGGCTGTTCTCGCGCACTGGCGATGACATTGGCGGTGCATTCCCGGAACTTCTCGATCATTTCAAATTTGATGCGATACTCGATGGTGAGTTGCTGGTGGTGCGGAATGGCGAGGTGGCGGATTTCAGCGACCTGCAGCAGAGGCTCAATCGCAAGAGCGTCACCCAGGCAATGCTTGCCAAATATCCGGCGCATGTGCGCTTTTATGATGCGCTGGAATTGGGGGGAGAAGACCTGCGCGGGTTATCCTTCATGGCGCGGCGCAAACGGCTGGAGGAATGGCACGCGAAGTTCGGACCGCCGTTCAGCGATCTTTCCGAACTCCTCTCGTTTGAAAGCAAGGAAGCGCTGCGGCTGCGCTGGGAGGTAACGCGTCACGAGGGAATCGAGGGGCTGATGCTGAAGCGCCGCGAAAGCCCCTATCTCGCGGGCCGTCCCAAGGGCCACTGGTTCAAGTGGAAACGTGCAGCACTCACCGCCGATTGCGTGATGCTTTATGCACAAAAGGGTTCAGGCAAGCGTTCGTCGTTTTATTCGGATTATACGTTTGGTGCGTGGACCGGGACAGACGGGAACCGTGTGCTGGTGCCCGTCGGCAAGGCCTATTCAGGGTTCACCGATGAGGAACTGGTGAAACTCGACCGTTTCGTGCGCCAGCATACGGTGCAGCGTTTCGGTCCCGTCGCCTCAGTAACGCCGACACTGGTCATGGAGCTTGCTTTCGACGCGGTGCAGGTGTCGGCGCGGCACAAGTCTGGCATCGCGATGCGCTTTCCCCGCGTGTCGCGCATCCGCTGGGATAAGCCCGCTGCCGAGGCCGACACGCTCGAGACGCTGAAAGCGTTGATTACC
Source organism: Aestuariivirga sp. (assembly GCA_046594995.1). Taxonomy (GTDB): domain Bacteria; phylum Pseudomonadota; class Alphaproteobacteria; order Rhizobiales; family Aestuariivirgaceae; genus Aestuariivirga. The sequence continues at coordinate 151 of JBKJQU010000084.1, read as the reverse complement.
GCAGTCCGCTGAGCGCACTCAGGGCAATGCGGCAGGCCACCGAGTAGGCCGGGTTGAAAACATTGGCGACGTCATATCTCACAGCCTGCCCCATGATGTGGCTCGCGGAGACTTCATCGAGGCCATAATCCTGGATGAGCCAGTCGAGCAT
>JBKJQU010000079.1:0-8194 GCA_046594995.1 Aestuariivirga sp. | reverse complement strand
CGCAAATCTTCCGCTGTCTTGTAGGTGAGAATGCCGGAAAATGACACGTAGCCGCCCATGGCAACCGCGGCGCGGGCGAGTTCGGGCTTCGATGTGAAGCAATGGAGCAGCGGCGTGAAAGCGCCCATCGCCATTGCTTCCTTCAGAATGGCGATGGTATCGTCTTCCGCCTCACGGCTGTGGATGACGAGCGGCAGGCCTGAGCGGCGCGCGGCGTGGATGTGAACGAAGAAGTTCGCTTCCTGTGCTTCCCTGGGGCCATAGTCATAGTGATAGTCGAGGCCCACTTCGCCAATGCCGACAACCTTCGGGTGCCGGGCCAGTTCCACCAGCTGCGCAGCCGTCACTTCCAGTTCCTCAAGTGCGTTGTGAGGATGTGTGCCTACCGTACAGAAAACATTGGTGTTTTCCTCTGCGATACGGAGCAAGTTCCCGAACTTCTTCACGCGGGACGAGATCGACACCATCAGGCCCACCCCCGCATCTTCGGCGCGTGCCAGAATATCGGGCAAATTTTCTTCCATGCCCTCGAAATCAAGATGGCAGTGACTGTCTACGACTAGCATCGGCTCAACCCTTCACCGGAGGGGCCTCGCCCTCCTCCACATAGCGCGGGAAGATTGGCGTTGGCGCCGGAAGCGGAGTGCCCGATTTCAGCCGATTGCCGAGATCGGCGAAGGTGCGCGTGCTTTCAGGCACGGCAAGCAGGTCGAGAAGCTTTGCAGCCGAGCCTGGAACATAGGGCTGTGCCAGGATGCCGACGATGCGCAGGACTTCGGCGGTGACATAGAGCACGGTTTCCATCCGCGCGGGATCGGTCTTCTTCAGTGCCCAAGGTTCCTGTCCGGCGAAATAGCGGTTGGCATCCGCCACCACTTTCCATACCGCGTCCAGCGCCTTGTTAATGGCATAGGCATCGTGCTGGACACGGGCTTCGCCCAAGATCGCATCGGCGCTGCCGAGGATTTCATTGTCGGCTTCAGAAAGGTCTCCGCAGGTTGGAACTTTGCCACCGCAGTTCTTGGCGATCATCGAGAGCGAGCGCTGCGCCAGATTGCCGAGGTCGTTCGCCAGATCTGCGTTGACGCGGTTGACGATGGCCTCGTGGCTGTAGTTGCCGTCCTGGCCGAAAGGTACTTCGCGCAGGAAGAAATAGCGTGTCTGGTCGAGGCCGTAGTTGCGCACGAGATCGGCGGGCGCCACGACGTTTCCGACGGATTTCGACATTTTTTCGCCGCGGCTGAACAGGAAGCCGTGGACGACGATCTGCTTCGGCACGGGCAAGCCCGCCGACATCAGGAAAGCAGGCCAATAGATTGCATGGAAGCGCGTGATATCCTTGCCGATGACATGTGCATCAGCGGGCCAAAATGCGGCGCGTTCCGCATTGTCATCGGGAAAGCCAGTGGCGGAGAGATAGTTGGTGAGCGCATCAACCCAGACATACATCACGTGCTTCGGATCACCCGGCACCGGGATGCCCCAGTCGAACGTCGTTCGGCTGACCGAAAGATCGTTGAGGCCACGCTTCACGAAGGCGACGATCTCGTTCCTGTAGTTCTCGGGCGTGACGAAGTCTGGGTGCTGCTCGTAGTGCTTCAGCAACGGTACGGCATAGGCGGAGAGCTTGAAGAAATAGCTTTCCTCTTCCACCCATTCGACAGGCGTACCGGTCTTCACAGCAAAGCGGCGTTCGTCGCGGACTTCGGTTTCATCCTCGGCGTAATAGGCTTCGTCTCGCACCGAGTACCAGCCAGCGTATTTCGACAGGTAGATGTCGCCCTTCTCCGCCATGCGGCGCCAGATTTCCTGCACCGAAATGCGGTGGCGCTCGGAGGTGGTACGCAGGATGTCGTCGGCGCGGGCGTTCAGGTCCTCGCCCATCTGCTCGAACTGTGCGGCCGTGCGGGCCGCCAGAAGCTGCGGCGTGATTCCTTCGCGCGCCGCCGTCTGCTGCATCTTCTGGCCATGCTCGTCCATGCCGGTGACGAAGAAGGTGTCGTAACCATCCAGCCGCTTGAAGCGCGCGATGGCATCAGTTGCGATCCGCTCATAGGCATGGCCGATATGCGGTGCGCCGTTGGCATAGGGAATGGCCGTCGTTATGTAGTATTTTGGTTTGGACATGTACTTCACTTGAAGGGGTTCAGGAGGCCTTCAGAGCCTCTTCGAGGCGCATCAGCGCATCGGTGACCGTCTGGCGGCGGTCAAGGTTTAGGGCATCTGTCTGACGTAGGGAAGAGTTGATGTCGTCATGTGCGATTGCCAGCGCCTCGCCCTGCCCGCGCAAGCCGGCATCGCGCGCCTTCTGGGCAATCCAGCCGATGAGCAATTCACAGAAGATGAAATAGTCTTCCGGCTTTTCGCGACCCGTGAAGGTGGCGCCGATTTCGACAGCGGTGGCGGAGGTCAGCTTCGGGCGCTTCAGGAATTCCGCGAAGGCCGCAGCACCCTTGGAGCCGATCAGGTCCAGCGCGCCGCCCGGGCTGCCGCGCGAGAGTTCGGCCGCCTGGCGGATTGCCGCGTCATCCCTCTCGATCGCTTCGGGTGGAAGGCTTTTCAGAACCCTCATCGTGGTCTCGATGTCGAGATTGTCGAGCGGGAGGTGCAGGCAGCGCGAGCGGATGGTTCGCAGCAATCGTCCCGGCTGATGGCAGACGAGAAGGAAGATACTCTGCTTCGGCGGCTCTTCAATCACCTTCAGCAGCGCATTGGCAGACGAGCCATTCAGTTCATCTACCGGATCGACAATGACGATCCGCCATCCTCCTGATGCAGATGTCCTGTGCATGAACTCAATTGAGTCACGAGCGTCGTCGACGGCTATCTCAGTCTTTAGCTTCCTCGGTCGCTGTTCCTCACCCTTTTTCTTGTCGGCCAGCGCTCGCTCAAGAACGAAAATGTCGGGATTTGCTCCTGCGGAGAGCTGGTGAAAAGTACGTGAGTCTTCGGATACAGAAAGCGAGTCGCGCCGCCGTTCCCTTTCTGGCTGCGATAGATATCGAGCAAAACGATAGGCCAGCGTCGCTTTGCCAATGCCCTGGTTTCCGGAGATTAGCCAAGCGTGATGGAGACGACCAGCGAGGCTCGCTGTCAGCAATCGCGTTTCAGCGTGTCCGTGACCGTAAAGGTTCTTGCTCCTGCGTGGATGCCAAGGAACGTCTCTTGGATCTTCCGGGTCATCCTTTGCCATCAGAGCGTTCCACTGACGATGTTCCAGACGGATTCCCCAACCTCGTCGACGGAAAGCGAGGCATCGACGAGACGGCAGCGGTTAGGATCGCGGCGCAGGATGTCGAGGAAGCCTTCGCGCAGCTTGTGGTGAAATGCCAGGCCCTTGCGCTCGTAGCGATCTTCCGAAACTGCATCGCCTCGTGATCTCGCGCGTTCCAGTCCTGTTTCAGGATCGAGATCGAAAATGAGCGTCAGGTTTGGGCGCGCCGATCCGACGATGGCTTTCTCGAGCGCATCGATGAAGGCAAGGTCGCAGCCTCCGGCATAACCCTGATACGCGCGGGTGGAATCCATGAAACGATCGCAAAGGACGAGTTTGCCTGCTGCCAAAGCTGGCCTCACCACCTGTTCGAGGTGCTGCTCGCGGGCAGCGTAATTCAGCAATGCCTCGGAATTTGCCGTCCACCGGGTGACGTCGCCCGACACGAGCAAGGCCCGCACGGCTTCCGCCTCGGGTGTGCCGCCGGGCTCGCGCGTAATCACCGCGTTGCGGCTGGTTTCGCGCAGGCGATCGGCCAGCCGTTTGATCTGCGTCGATTTGCCGGAGCCCTCGCCCCCTTCGAAAGTGATGAATGTTCCGGCCATTCAGCTGCCGAAGATCATGATGAAAACGCTATCGAGTGCCCGCGACCACATGGAAGGTTCTGCCTCTATCGCTTCCGCCGTCTCGACGGGAACGTCGGCAACCGTCAGCCCATCAACAATAAAGCGGACGCTGCCGACACGTGTTCCAGCAGCCACCGGTGCCATCAGCGGGCCTTGGTAGGCAAGTTTCATTTCGGCGATGTCCTGTTCTTCGGCGGACAATGCGACACGCACAAGCTCCGAGGTTATCAGTTCAGCCGAGCGGCTGGCTCCGCCCCAGACATGCGCACTGCCGACGCGGTCGCCCTTGGCATAGACCTCTACTGCCCGGAACTGCTTGAAGCCCCAGTCGAGAAGGCTCTGGGCTTCCTGCTTGCGCTCGTTGATGGATTTGAGGCCCGCAATCACCATGATCAGGCGGCGGCCATCGCGCACGGCGGAACCGATGAGACCATATCCCGCTTCGCGCGTGTATCCGGTCTTCATGCCATCGGCGCCCGGATAGTCCTTCAGCAACGGATTGCGGTTGGCCTGCTTGATCTTGTTCCATGTAAACTCCGGGATCGAGTAGTACTTATAGTATTCCGGAAAATCATTGATCACATGCCGGGCCATGGTGGAGAGGTCGCGCACACTCATGCGGTGCTCCGGATCGGGCAGACCCGTGGCGTTCCGGAACGTGGCGTTGGTGGCACCCAGTTCCTTCGCGCGATCCGTCATCTGCTGCGCGAAGCTCGGTTCGCTTCCGGCCATGACTTCCGCGATGGCGATGCAGGCATCGTTTGCCGACTGGACAATGACGCCCTTGATCAGGTCATCGAGCCGTACTTTTGAGTTCAGCTCCGCATACATCGTGGATCCGCCTGACGATGCCCCGCCCCGCTTCCAAGCATCCTGGCTGATGAGGATTTCCTGATCGAGGCTCAGCTTTCCGGCCTTGATGGCCTCAAAAACCATGATCATGGTCATAAGCTTGCTCATGCTGGCCGGAGGAACCGCCTCGTCAGCGCCCTTCTGGAACAGAACGCGGCCCGTGCGGGCATCAATCAGGATTGCCTGCCGTGCCTTCGAGTCGTAGCCGTCCTGCGCCAGCACAGGCCTTGCCATGGGGAGGGTTGCGAACAGCAAGCCCAAAACCACTCCCAGGAGTCTGATTGCTGCAAATCGGCGGGACATCGGCGCTTCCAAATCGTTAGAGGGGAAAGCTAGGCGGCTTTTCCCTCAAAATCAACGAATGGGCACCAGTCTACTGCAATGCGGCCTGCATGGCCTGTGTCCGGATCAGGCGCGCGTCGGAATAGCCTGCTGCAAAAGCGTTATCGAGCGCGGTCTGCGCGTCCGAATTATTGGCGATCGGGCCGAGCCGGACCCGATAGACCGGACCGTTGCTGCCCTCGAGTTCGATGAACTGGACGGGCCAGACGGAGGCGAAAGTATCCCTGGCGCGCGCCGCGTTGTCGGCGTTCGAGAAGGAGCCGATCTGAATGAAGTATGAGGTATCAACCCCGGAGGCTTCCAGGGCCTGCACTAGTTCGGGTGGCGTGTAGGCCACCGTTTCAACGCTTGCCTCAGACTTCTTCTTTTTGGGCCTGGCTTCGGCCACCATCACATCCGGCATGGACGAGCCGCCCTTGCGGCGGTCGGCGGCGGCGATCATGCGGTTCAGCGATGTGCCGCGATCGAGTTCCTTGTTCATTGCCATGAGGTGCTTGCCATTGTCGTTCAGCGGCGCGGGTCCAATGAATTGCACCCGCACATTCGCCTTGCCCTTGTTCTTGAAGTCCAGAACTTCGGCCGTGTGTTTCGAGAGATCGATGATGCGAGGACCGACGAAGGGGCCACGGTCATTGATGCGGACGACGACTTCCTTACCGTTGTCGAGGTTCGTGACCTTGGCGTAGCTGGGAAGTGGAAGGGTCGGATGAGCGGCGGTAAGCCTGGTCATTTCGAACCATTCGCCGTTCGAAGTCTTGCGGTGGTTGAAGGCCTCGCCATACCACGACGCGGGGCCCTGCTCGTCGTATTGTGGCTGTTCCTTGGGCGCGAACCAGCGGCCAGCCACCTGATACGGCTTCCCGACATGATTGCGGCCACCGCCCCACGGTGGCGTGCCCTTGCCGGTCCAGCGCGGGCTTCCCGTACCCGCAAAGGGATCAAGTGCTGCTTTCTTCTCGGGCTTCGACGAACAACCCGCAAGCGCCAGCCCCACGGCGAGCAGAATAACAGCCAGTTTCGAAAACCTGATCATACTTACCCACTTCACGCACAAGACTTGCCGTCCAGGGCGTGTCCAAAAACCCACAGCGCAAATCTTTGCGCCGGGATCGTAAATATGGCGTTGGGAAGTATGGTTAACGGAAGCCTAGCGGCCTCCTCTACTGGGTGCTCGAAGGCTGGGCCGTACTTGAGACCCGGTCGATGTTCTGCTGCGCCTGCTGGTTTCCGGCAGCAAGCGCCTTGCGGTAAAGCTCAAGGGCCTTCTGGCGGTTCGCTGGGGTGCCCCAGCCCATTTCATACATGCCGCCCAGATTGTTCAACCCCCACGGGTCGTTTTGGCTGGCGGCAGATTCGAACAGTTTGAAAGCCTGGTTAAGGTCGCGGGTGACACCCTTCCCCTCCAGATACAACATGCCGAGATTGTTCTGGGCATCGGCAAGCTTCACATCGGCAGCCTTGCGATACCATTCCGCTGCCTTGGCGGGGTCTGGCTCAGTGCCCTTGCCCGACTGGTAGGCTTGGCCCAGAGCGTTCATGGCCTGGGAATGGTTCTTTCCCGCCGCATCCTGATAGAGCTTCAGTGCCGTGGGCAAATCCTGCTTCAAGCCTTTCGCGCCGCGTGATACGAGCCGGGCCAGATGGAACTGGGCCTCCACATTGCCCTGCAGGGCAGATTGCCTAAACCAGCGCGCGGCTTCGGCATCATCCTGCGTGGTGCCCTTGCCGGTTTCGAATGCCAGCCCCACCTCGAACTGCGCGTCGACATCGCCCACTTTCGCCAGCTTCATCTGTTTGTCGAACGGCAATTCCTGCAGGCTTTGGCCGGCGGCTGGCATGGAGCAGCCAATACTGAGTGCGAGCAGGACAAAGGCAAAGCGGCGCATGATCGGTCTCAATCCACCTTGATGAACTTCATCGCCTTGCAGAATACAGCAATGCAGCCTTCAACCCGCATGGTTCTGTTATTTTGCAAATTCATCATCGAGCGATATGTATTGCCATCATCCGGATTGTAAATAGTACCGTTCCAGCGGTTCTCGCCCTCGGGTTTCATATTGCTCAATATCGTGAGCCCGATCACAGGACGGCTGCGCAGGGACTCTTTAGGATTTTCCTTGTCGAGGCGCGGCCGGCCCTTGTCGTCGCGCGGTTTTTTCAATGCCACCACCGTGCCGCAAAGATTTCCGCCGCAAGGCGTTACCTTCACCGTCACCTTGCCGTTGTCCAGCCGCCAGATGCCGGTCACCGCTTCCTCAGCACTTGCCTGAGCCGCCAATCCCATAATCCCGGCGGCCACTGCCAGCGCCTGAATCATCTTGTTCATTCCGTTCGACCTCCGCATCCTTGTCATGACCAGCATCCCCTCTGGCGCGTTGCCCGGCAGGGCCGGACAGGCTATCCTCACGTTTTCAGCACAGGAGATCAAGATGAGCAACCTCGCTACGCTCAAGACAGCGCGGAGTATTGAAACCGACGAATGGCAATTGCGTGTCGACCTTGCGGCGGCTTTTAGATTGAGCGCCATGAACGAGTGGCATGAGGCTGTCGCCAATCACCTGAGCCTCGCCGTGTCGGCTGACGGCAAGAAATTCCTGATGAATCCCCGCTGGAAGCATTTTTCCCGGATCAAGGCATCTGACCTGATGCTGCTCGATTCGAATGACAAGACCACCATGGACCGCCCGGACTCACCGGATCTCACCGCATGGTCCATCCATGGCCGCATGCACGCCGCCGTGCCGCAGGCGCGCTGCATCATTCATCTCCACCCCACCTATGCGACTGCTCTCGCCTCGCTGAAGAATCCCGAGATTTTGCCGATCGACCAGAACACGGCGCGTTTCTACAACCGTATCGCTTTCGACATGAACTATGGTGGCATGGCCAATTCGGATGCCGAGGGCGACCGCCTTGGCAGCCTTCTGGGCAACAGGCAGATCATGATGATGGGAAACCATGGCGTCCTGGTCTGCGCCTCGACGGTAGCAGAAGCCTACGACCTCACCTATTATCTGGAGCGCGCCTGCCGCAACCTGATGATCGCCTATGCGTCCGGCCAACCGCTCCATGTGATGTCACCGGAAGTAGCGGAGACGACTGCGCAGGAATGGGAATCTGATCGCGACCAGTTCCAGTCGCATTTTGCCGAGATGAAGGC
>JBKJQU010000063.1:0-5014 GCA_046594995.1 Aestuariivirga sp. | reverse complement strand
GCGGGCATGTGTGTTGAGAGGTAGTCTTCGTAAGGCATGCGAACGAGCATCTGCGAATAGTGATGGGCTGATGTTGCATCGCCGGCAGAAATCGCTTTGGCAACACTTTGATGCAATGGCAATCCCAATGCGAAACTTCCCGGGATGGCCGTCGTCTCCTCGACCTGACGTGCCATCATCTCGGTAATTGTGCCACCCAGGAAGGTCAGCATATGATTGCCGGAAGCCCGGTAGATGGCGCCGTGAAACGCGATGTCGCATGAGATCGAGTAGTTGCGATCGCCACTTGCTACCAGGAAGTCGTTGGCTTCGATCAGCTTCTGACATAGCGCGAAAATGTTCTGACGTTCTTCCGCGGTAGCACGGATGGCAGCATGTAATGAAGCCATCGGCTCGAAAATCAACCGGAACTCCAAGAAATCTTTCACGAATTGTGCCCGCCGGCCGTGGCGCCATCCATGTGAAGGGGTTCGGCTTTGCAATGTGTTCGATGGCCGAGCGATTAATGGCACCTTGCAGTTCGACGATCGAGATGAACAGGCCACGCTTGAGGCTCCGTTTTGCGAGTTTGGCGACGAAGACTTCGACGGCGTTGAGCCGGGAGCACGATGTCGGCGTGAAGTGGAAAGTAAAGCGCTCGTGGCGTCCGAGCCAGGCGCTGACCTTCGGTTGCCTGTGGGCAGCGTAATTGTCGAGGACGACATGCACGCAGGATTTCGCTCTAATGGCCGGCAACAGCATCAGGCAGAGCAGGACTGAAACAAGTGCCCGGGGTAGCGTATACTTCGCGCTGCAGGTGTGTTACCGACGCAGGTAGCACTCTTTTATCTTAGGGCGAGATTAAGGGCGTGGGAATTGGAGAAGTGCGATGCAACAGCCTCCACCCTTTACCTTCAGCGATTCGGAGAAGAGCTGGTCTGAGTCTCGGCCCGAACGCTTGCTTTGCAACGTAGCGTGATCCGAACTCCGAATGCCTCTGATGTGACGCAGGAGGAAAACCATGGATCACTTGGTGAGGAGTGGCTAGCATGACGACAACGCCAGTAGTCTGGAAACCAAGTTTTATTGTAAACGCCGGTTACACGGCGGGCAAGCAGACCGTGCCCCAGACCATTGGTCTGTCGAACGGTAATATTCTCGTCGTCTGGGAAGACACTAGCGACATTAATGGACCGAGCACCGGCATTGACGTCGTCGCCCGAATATTCGATCCAGAAGGCAAGCCAATCGCTGCGCCATTTCAGCTCAATACGGCGATCGTCGCTTCGGATGAAACCGGCCCGAAGATTGTCGCACTGCCGGATGGCGGCTTCGTCATGGCCTATGGAAGCTATCTCGAGGCCATAGGTGGCTTTATCGAGATCCAACGGTATGACGCTAATGGGACCGCGATGTTTTCGACATCAATCATAGTTCGCGAACCGACGGCATGGGAGATCACGGCGGACGCTGCGGGCAACTATACCGTTAGCTTTGAACTTGAAATACCGTTTCCTGATTTCTCAGGCAGATACTCGATAGACATCCATTCGTTCACCTATAATTTTACGAACAACGCGCGTGGCCTGGAGCAGACTGAGGTGGCGCAGAATTCAACAGAGCCTGACCGACTCGCGGCAACGGATGCTTTTGCCAATGGGCATGTAATCACATTCTATACTGAGCCGGATTTCTTGCTTGTGGATGGCACGGACTACACTGCCGAGTTCCGGATCTATGATCCCGTCACAGGAGCCATCATTCGCGACATCGAAATTGATGAGGGCGCTTCACTCGACGGGGATCACACTGCATTGGATGTGGCGGTTCTAATGGGCGGCCAGTTTGTGGTGCTGTATCATGAAACCTATGACGGGTATGCGTTCAGGGTGGGCAATACAGAGACGTCTGCTCTCGGGCCGCAAGTCGAACTTCCAGACGCGCCCGATCCCAACACTGTGTCATACAATCGCGGCGCGCATGTTGTCGCCTTGCAGGACGGCGGGTTTTTTGTCGCCTGGCTTGAAGCTGCTGGCGCCGTCTATGGACAGCGCTACGGCGCTTATGGCGACCTGATCGGCGCGCGGGTTCTCATAGCCGAGGATGTGCTCTCATTCGCGCCGAGCCGCTTGTCGCTGGCATCCGATGGGCGCATTCTCGTTCCCTACAGGAATACCGGTGGGGAGATTGCCGAAGTCATCCTTGATACACGTGACAATATCATCTTTGGCACATCGGCAGGCGAAGTCATCACGACACAGCTTACAAGCACGCAGATTTTTGGTTTGGGCGGCTCCGATACCATTCTCGGCCAGGGCGGCAATGATTCGATCTATGGCGGCGCAGATTTCGACACCCTGCGTGGAGGCAAGGGCAGTGACACGTATTACTTGTATGACGCCACCCTTAATGGCGACTTTGACGTTGTTGTCGAAGCCGCGGGCGGTGGTGTTGATACCGTCCACGTCCGTGCAGACGGACTGGATCCCAATATTCTCTACAGCTACTCACTTACCGAGAATGTCGAAAACGGTATCGTCGATGGCATGGCCGGCCTTGACTTGATTGGCAACACGCGGGCAAACCAGTTGACAGGCAACTCAAGCACCAACTTTTTCTTCGGGTTGGGCGGCAACGACCATCTCAATGGTGGCGGCGGCGCCGACTGGCTCTATGGTGGCGAAGGCAACGATACCTATGTGCTCGATGACACTACAGGCTTACCGGGGTTCGAAAGTTACGACACCGTGGCGGAGAGTTCAGCATCGGGACTCGATACGGTGCGGGTGAACTCCTCAACTTCCAATCCCGGCAGTTACACGCTGACGGACAATGTCGAAAATGGGACCATCACCGGCACCGCAAGTTTTGATCTGCGCGGTAATGACCTCAATAACAAGCTTATTGGCAACAGCGCTGCGAACTCACTAACAGGACTTGGCGGCAACGACGTTGTGCAGGGCGGGGGCGGTGCCGATACCCTCTTCGGCGGCACGGGGCAAGATCGCTTTGTGTTCACCGCACTGACTGACAGCGGCATTGGCAAAGGCTTGCGTGATGTCATCCGCAACTTCACGACGGGCGACGTAATCGATGTCAGGCAGATCGATGCCAACAGCACACTGGCTGGCAACCAGGCCTTTGTGATGGATACCGACGGTGTGAGTAGCGCCGGGGAGATCTCGTTTAAGATCAGCGGCGCGTATCTCATGGTCACCTTCCAAACGGACGCCGAGGTTGCAGCGGAAATGCAGATTCTCTTAACCAATAGGACCTCCATTATAGCTTCGGACTTCATTCTTTAAGCACCCGGTTTCGCTCCATCATACCGGCGAACAGTTAGCATGTTGAAACTATTAATCTAAAATCCTGGTTGGCACTCCCGACCGCAATTTTGTGTATTTCCTGGAGGGGAGCTCGATGTGCGCGTCGAAGCGGAGGAGCTGAACCGCCACACGCCCGGCCAACCCTTTGTGGAACCTTCCAATACTGACATGTAGGCTTTTAATTTGGCTACGAGGTCGACCAATTTAATCGTGGTCTACAGCGGATCCGAAGGGGAACTTACGCGGTTGCCATTGCGTAGTCGGGCGCCCCGCGGAAAGTCGGCCGTTAATCGAGGTGGCATTCATAAAATATCGCTACGGCGCTTGAGTATGCATCCAGATCAATCTGAGCAAGGATTGCTTCAAGTTCCCTACGTCTTCTTTTCCCCACCCGGAGATTTCTTGAACCCGGCCTGAACGGTCGAAAACTGTGAAGCGCCGGCGACAGGCTTTGACTTTTCCTGCTTCGGTTTTTTCTTTTCCCGATTACTGCGTTGCTGCCCTTTGGCCATGATGCTGTCCTTTGCAGACAAAAAAATACGTGCCGCAGCATTCACCGCGGCACGTCAATTATAAGAGGTGAAAGGCTAGTAGTCCATTCCGCCCATGCCGCCCATGCCGCCGCCGCCCATGCCACCTGCGGGCATGCCGCCGGCAGACTTATCCTTGGGCTTTTCGGCAATCATGGCTTCCGTGGTGATCAGGAGTGACGCCACCGAAGCGGCGTCCTGCAAGGCGATGCGCACGACCTTGGTCGGATCGATAATGCCGGCCTTGACCATGTCGACGTATTCTTCCGTCTGGGCATTGAAGCCCCAGTTACCATCTTTCTCAAGAAGCTTGCCGACGACGATCGAACCTTCGACGCCTGCGTTCTCGACGATCTGGCGGATCGGGGATTCGATCGCGCGAGAGACGATGTTGATGCCGGCCTGCACGTCTGCGTTCTCGGACTTCAGGCCTTCGAGGGCCTTCTTGGCACGCAGCAGGGCAACGCCGCCGCCCGGAACAATGCCTTCTTCAACGGCTGCACGCGTGGCGTTCAGCGCGTCGTCGACGCGGTCCTTCCTCTCCTTGACTTCGACTTCCGTCGAGCCGCCGACCTTGATGACGGCGACGCCGCCCGCAAGCTTGGCCAAACGCTCCTGGAGCTTTTCCTTGTCATAGTCCGAGGTGGTTTCCTCGATCTGTGCCTTGATTTGGGCGATCCGACCTTGGATGCTGGCCTTTTCGCCGTTTCCATCCACCACCGTGGTGTTGTCCTTTTCGATCCTGACTCGCTTGGCGCGGCCCAACATGTCAAGCGTGACGTTCTCGAGCTTGATCCCCAAGTCTTCGGAGATCACTTGGCCACCGGTGAGAACGGCCAGATCTTCGAGCATGGCCTTGCGGCGGTCACCGAAGCCCGGAGCCTTGACGGCAGCGACCTTGAGGCCACCGCGCAGCTTGTTGACGACGAGGGTGGCGAGAGCTTCGCCTTCGATGTCTTCAGCGATGATCAGGAGGGGCTTCGAGGTCTGGACGACGGCTTCGAGGATCGGCAGCATCGCCTGGAGGGACGACAGCTTCTTCTCGTGCAGGAGGATATAGACGTCCTCGAGCTCGGCCACCATCTTGTCGGCGTTGGTGATGAAGTAGGGCGAGAGATAGCCGCGGTCGAACTGCATGCCTTCGACGACTTCAAGCTCGGTTTCGGCGGTCTTGGCTTC
>JBKJQU010000359.1:0-8060 GCA_046594995.1 Aestuariivirga sp. | reverse complement strand
GACGTGAACGACCCCCGCACCGTGGCGTTGATGCAGCCCTCGATCCGGATGCTCATGCATCTGGGCCTTTGGCCGGGCTTGCTAAAGGAACAGACGCAGCCGCTGCTGAAACTGCGGCTCGTCGACGACACGGGTTCAATGTTCAAGGCGCCGACGATCACCTTCGATCCGGTTGAGCTTGGCGAAGACGCCTTCGGGTGGAATTTCCCGCTGGCTATCCTCATCCCTGCCCTTCGCGCGCGTGCGCTGGAGCTAGGCGTCACCATCACCGGGTCTGATGCGGCATCCGCGGTCACATCTTCCAGCAGCGTGAGTGTTAACACAACGTCCGGCGAGCGCATCGAGGCGCGGGTGGTTCTTGCAGCAGACGGGCGCAACTCACTGCTGCGCGATGCGGCGGGGATCAAGACCAATCGCTGGTCCTATGACCAGTCGGCATTGGCCACGAGTTTCGACCATACCGGTCGCCATGACGGGATATCGACCGAATATCACAAAAGGGCCGGGCCTTTCACGACGGTTCCCATGCCGGGAAACCGCTCCAGCCTTGTCTGGATGGAACGCCCTGCGCGCGCCGCCGAGTTGATGGCGCTAGCAGACCGCGAATTGGCCATGGAGATCCAGATCGGCACGCATGGCGAACTGGGTCGCATTTCCAACATCGGCCCGCGCAAGCTGTTTCCGATGCAGGGGCTCGTCGCGCGGGATTTCGCGCGGAACCGGATCATCCTGATTGGCGAGGCCGCGCATGCGGTGCCGCCCATCGGTGCACAAGGTCTCAACATGTCGCTTCGCGATGCGGCGCAGGCCGCTGACTTGATGGAGGGCGAGGACGATCCGGGTCATGCCTCGATCCTCAGCGATTACGACGCCATGCGGCGGCGCGACGTGCAGCCGCGCCAGCAGGTGATCGACCTCATGAACCGTTCACTGCTCTCGGGATTTGTGGCGATGGAAGCGGGACGTGCTGCGGGAATGGCGCTGCTCTCGCAGTTCGGACCCTTGCGCCGCGCGGTGATGAGCTATGGCCTGGCACCCTCCTCCAGCCTGCCGCGCATCATGAGACCCGCTCAGGGCAGCAGCCCGGCCTTGATCGCGTAGACAATCAGCGGAATGGTGACGGCCGAGGCCAGCGTCGTGACGATCACTGCGGTGGAAGCGCCCTCGATGTAGGTCTTGTACTGGCTGGCGAGAATGAAGGCGTTGGACGCCGTGGGCAATGCCGCCATCATGACGGCCACGTGAAGCCATAACGGTTCAATCCCCGGCACGAAGCTGACCACGATCAAGGCCATGACGGGTTGCAGGATCACCTTCATGCCGGCGACAAGCCCAAGCTCCGGACCGAAGCCCTCGAACTTCCGCATGCCGACGGTGACGCCCAGCGCGAAAAGTGCGGTGGGGCCGGCAGCACGCATCAACATGTCCAGCAAGGTGCCGATGGCACCCGGCGCCTTGAACTGGAATGCCGAGGCGAGGATGCCTAAGGCCGTGGCGACGATGAAGGGGTGCGATATGACCTGCTTCAGGATTCGCAAGGCCACTTCGCCCCAATGCGCTTCCTCGTTCCGCTCGTGCGCGAGCGTTGCCAGAAATGCCGTTATGATGAACTGCACGGCGCAGTCGAAGCAGAAGACGAGCGCTGCCGGAACTGCAGCCTCGGGCCCGAAGAACGCTACGGCGAGCGGCAGGCCCATGTAGCCGACATTGCCATAACTTCCCGCCGTGCCCTGCAGCGTGGCGGTTTTTAGCGGCGTGGCGAAGAACCAGCGCGACAGCACCACGACCGCGAGAAAAGCAAAGACCGTGACGGATGTGGTGGCGGTGACGAAAGGCCAGTTCAGGATCTGCTCGAAGGGAGCCGCCGAAACGATCAGGAAGATCAATGCGGGAAGTGAAATATAGACGAGGAAGATGTTGAGCCAGACAAGGCCGCCCCCGTCGGCCTTCCACCGCCACGCGGCAAAAACGCCAAGCAGGATAAGGCCGAAGAACGGCATCGCCAGGTTAAGGATTTCAGACATATCGAAACAGGGGCCTTGAGTTGCGGCGCCAAGCCTCTTGCCTTCCGGGCGAAGGCTTGGCAATCATTCGTTATGAGCAGTTCGGCTAACGCAAAGTTCGGTATTGGGCAGGTTGTAAGACACAGGCTGTTTTCCTTCCGCGGCGTGATCTTCGACGTCGATCCGGTGTTCAACAACACCGAGGAATGGTGGAACTCCATTCCCGAACAAATCCGCCCCCGCAAGGACCAGCCCTTTTACCACCTGCTGGCCGAGAACGAGGACACTGAATACGTCGCCTACGTCTCCGAACAAAACCTTCTGGTCGATGATACCGGCGAGCCGGTGCGCCACCCGCAGGTGCGGGATTACTTCGATGGCTTCGACTCCCGCCGCAAAAGCTATCTTCCCCGCGACCGCCACCACCATCACTGACGAGATCTGACAGGACTCGATGCGCCCCGCTCTGGCGGCTGGTGTGCTTTTCCTTTATGAGCGGCGCCCCCAGTGGGAGAACACGCATGCAGCAAAAGCCTCCCGGCACATTCGCCGTCACCTTCGTCTTCATCACCGTCTTTCTCGACATGGTGGGGATCGGCCTGATCTGGCCGGTGCTGCCGCGCCTGATCGAGGATGTGAGCGGCAGCGACCTTGCGGGCGCTTCGGCCTGGAACGGCTGGCTTTTCGTGGCCTATGGGCTGACGCAATTCA
The DNA here is from genome assembly GCA_046594995.1 of Aestuariivirga sp. Taxonomy (GTDB): domain Bacteria; phylum Pseudomonadota; class Alphaproteobacteria; order Rhizobiales; family Aestuariivirgaceae; genus Aestuariivirga. The sequence goes on along the minus strand of JBKJQU010000359.1, from coordinate 5,346 downwards.
TTTTCGGACCCACCATCGGCAATTTGTCCGATGCCTATGGCCGGCGCCCGGTGCTGCTGCTATCGGTGTTTGGGCTTGGCCTCGACTATCTGCTAATGGCCTTCGCGCCGAGTATCATATGGCTGTTCATCGGCCGGTTGATCGCAGGTGTGTGCGGGGCATCCTACACCACGGCAAACGCCTATCTGGCCGACATCACCGCGCCTGAACAGCGCGCCAAGGTCTTCGGCATGATGGGCGCGGCCTTCGGGCTTGGTTTCATTGTGGGGCCTGCGATCGGCGGATTGCTGGGCGAATTCGGGCCGCGCGTTCCTTTCTTCGTGGCGGCGGGGCTTTCGATTGCGAATTTCATCTACGGGTGGATCGTGCTGCCGGAAACGCTGGCGCCTGACAAGCGCCGGGCCTTCGAGCTTTCGCGTTCCAACCCTATGGGTGCTCTGAAGGTTTTCGCGAGCTACAAGGGCGTGGTGCCGCTGGGGATCGTGATGTTCGGCTATTTCGCGGCGACAGCGGTTTATCCCGCGATCTGGTCCTTCTGGGGCATCGCCCGCTTCGGCTGGACGGAGGCGACCATCGGGCTGACACTGGCGGCGTTCGGTCTCGTCATGGCGATCACGCAAGGGCTTCTGACGGGACCGACGGTAAAGTGGCTGGGCGAGTGGAACACCGTCATCCTGGCGCTGATGACATCGATCATCGCTGCCATTGGCTATGGCTTTACGCCCGGCATTTCCGTGGTCATCCTGCTGTTTCTCGTGCATGCGCCGGAGGGATTTGCGCAGCCTGCCCTGATCGCGCTGATGTCACGCGAGGCACCCGAGAATGCGCAAGGCGAACTGCAAGGCGGCATCGCCAGCATGCAGGCGATTGCCAGTCTCGTTGGCACATTCTTTTTCGCGCAGGCTTTCGGCTGGTTCATGCAGTCGAACCCGATCATGGTGAGTCCGAGCGCGGGGTTCTTCATCTGCGCGGCGCTGCTGGTGGTGACCTTTGCCTATTTCCTCACACTGAAGGAGAAGAAGCCCGTCACTCCACCGTGACGGACTTTGCCAGGTTGCGCGGCTGGTCCACATCCGTGCCGATGAAGACGGCGGCGTGATAGGCGAGCAGCTGCACCGGCACCGCATAGAGCAGCGGGCTGATGAAGGGATGCGCCTTGGGCACCCGGATGGTGTGGAAGGTGCGGTATGCCTGCTCATCCGCGCCGTGATCGTCCGTCAACAGAACAATCTTGCCGCCGCGGGCTGCCACCTCCTCCATGTTCGAGATGGTCTTCTCGTAGAGTTCGTCATGCGGTGCAATAACGATGACGGGAACATTCTCGTCGATCAGTGCGATGGGGCCGTGCTTCAGTTCGCCCGCGGCATAGCCCTCCGCATGGATGTAAGAGATTTCCTTGAGCTTCAATGCGCCTTCAAGTGCAATCGGATAATTGATGCCACGGCCGAGGAAGAGCACGTCGCGGGCGGCGGCCACTTCGCGGGCAACGGCTGCGATATGCTTCTCGTCCTTCAATATCTCCGTCATGTGGCGCGGTGCCTCGATCAAGGCTCCAACGAGTTCCTTCTCCTGCTCGCGCGTGATTGTGCCGCGAATTTTTCCGGCAAGGATGGCGAGGCAGGCGAGCGCCGTGAGCTGGCAGGTGAAGGCTTTTGTGGAGGCGACACCAATTTCGGGCCCCGCATAGGTGCGAAACACGATTTCGCTTTCGCGCGCGATAGTCGATTCAGGAACGTTGACGATGGCAAGCGTGTGCTGGCCCTGGCTCTTGCAATATCGCAGAGCCGCAAGCGTATCGGCGGTTTCACCCGATTGCGATACCACGATGGCCAGTCCGTTCTTCGGCAGCGGCGCTTCACGGTAACGGAATTCGGAGGCGATATCGACTTCGGTTGGAAGCCGCGCCACGCGTTCGAACCAGTATTTCGCGGTGAGGCCCGCATAGGAGGCCGTGCCGCAGGCGGTGATGGTGATGCGGTCCAGCACCTTGAAGTCGAAGGGCAGCTTTTCGGGAACGATGATGGCGCGCTCCGAGAAATCGACATATTCGGCGAGCGTATGGCCGATCACTTCCGGCTGCTCGGCGATCTCCTTCGCCATGAAATGGCGGTGGTTGCCCTTGTCCACCAGCATGGACGAGGCCTGGCTGAAGCTCATCGGGCGGATGATGGGGCGATCCTCCGCATCGAATATCTCGAGCGTCTTGTGGGTAAGAACCACCCAGTCGCCGTCTTCCAGATAGGTGATGCGGTTGGTGAAGGGCGAAAGGGCAATGGCATCCGAGCCCAAATACATTTCGCCATTGCCGTGGCCGACGGCGAGCGGCGGGCCGTTGCGGGCGCCGAACAGAAGGCCGTTTTCGCCCTTGAACAGGATTGCCAGTGCAAATGCTCCCTCCAGCCGCTTCAATACGTTGCGCACCGCATCACGCGGCTTAAGTCCCCTCTTCACTTCACGCGAGAGGAGCTGTGCCACGACCTCAGTGTCCGTCTGCGTGGTGAAGGTGGCGCCACCGGCGATCAGCTCATCCTTCAGTGTACGGAAGTTTTCGATGATACCGTTGTGGACGACAACGACATCGCCTACCACGTGCGGGTGCGCGTTGGTTTCGGTGACACCGCCATGGGTGGCCCAGCGCGTATGGCCGATGCCGGCGGTGCCTGCAAGCGGCTCCTTTACCAGCAGATCGGCGAGGTTCTTCAGCTTTCCTACGGCGCGGCGGCGGTCGATCGAGCCATTCTCCAGCGTGGCGACGCCTGCTGAATCATAACCCCGGTATTCGAGGCGGCGAAGCGCCTCGACGATGTTTCCTGCCACCGGCTCCTTGCCGAGAATGCCTACGATGCCGCACATGATATTGTCCTAGCTCTTTTTCTTCGCCGCTTTCTTGGCGGCCTTGATTTCACGGTAGCGCGCAGCCCAGCCGGGGCGCACTTCGAGGTCGGGGCGGGCGATGGCGAGTGCATCGGCCGGAATGTTCTTCGTGATGACGCTGCCTGCCGCGATCGAGACGCCGTCGCCGATTTTCACAGGGGCAACCAGCGCGGTGTTGGAGCCGACGAAGACATTCGCGCCGATATCGGTGAGGTGCTTCTCGTAGCCATCGTAATTGCAGGTGATGGTGCCGGCACCGATGTTGGTTTTCGCGCCGATGATCGCATCGCCGATGTAGGTAAGGTGGTTGGCTTTGGCGCCCTTGCCGATGACCGACTTCTTCACCTCTACGAAATTGCCGATGTGGGCTTCTTCGCCGATTTCGGCGCCGGGGCGGAGCCTGGCATAGGGGCCGATGCGGGCACCCTGCCCGATCACCGCGCCCTCGATGTGGGAAAAAGCCAAAATCTCAACGCCGTCGCCGACCGTGACGCCGGGGCCAAAGACGACATTCGGCTCGATCACCACATCCCGGCCGATTTCGGTATCGGCGGAGAAAAACACCGACTGTGGCGCCATGAGCGTGGCACCGTTCAGCATGTGCTTTTGGCGGTAACCGGCCTGCAGCGTGGCCTCGATGGCGCTCAGCTGGACCCGGTCGTTGACGCCTGCAACTTCTGCCTCGGGACAGGTGGCAAGGCCGCATGTGCGGCCCGATGCGGTGCAGAGCTCAACCAGATCGGTGAGGTAGTATTCGCCCTTGGCGTTGGTGTTGGCGAGTTTGGGCAGCAGCTGATTCAGCAACGGCGCTGAGATGGCAATAATGCCGGAATTACATAGCGTTATCTGACGTTCCTGCGGCGTTGCATCAAGTTGCTCCCGGATGGCGGTAATGCTCCCGGCAGGATCGCGGATAAGACGGCCATAGCCAAACGGATTTGCAGCCTCGAAGCCGAGAACGGCCATGGGCATTTCAGCACTGACGAGATCAGTGAGTTGCTTTAGCGAGCTGGCCTGGATGAGAGGTACGTCGCCATAGAGGATCAGAACCTTGCCCGAAAAGCCTTCGAGTGCAGTTAGCGCCATCGAAACGGCGTGACCGGTGCCGAGGCGGTCCGCCTGCACGGCGAGGCTCGCTTCCGGGAACACGCTGCGGGCGGCGGCGGCGACATTGTCCATATCCGGTCCGTGGACGATGATGACGCGAAAGGGCGACAATTCGTTTGCAGCATGAAGGACATGACCCAGCAGGCTGCGGCCCGCGGCCCGGTGCAGCACCTTCGGTAGATCGGAATTCATCCGCGTGCCCCTGCCGGCGGCAAGCACGATGATTGCAAGTTCGCTCATAAGCCCTGTGCCAAAAACAGAATCTCCCCGCTCACGAGCATTTCCCGTACCAGACGGCAATAATGTGACACCAGAGCTTAATGCCGCGTTGCGGAAAGCGCTATTGACCGGACTTGCACCCCCCACTATGTTCCGCTCGCAATCGCCGGGGTTCGCTCTGGCTGTGGGCCCGTAGCTCAGCGGTAGAGCATCTGACTTTTAATCAGAGGGTCACGGGTTCGGATCCCGTCGGGCTCACCAATTGCATCAATGACTTAGGTGGATTTCGTTGACCTGTCCATCGTGAAATGGTCAGGCTGGTGGTCATGTTTGGGGTTTCACCCCAGCCGCCGATGGAGGTAGTGCGCGATGCATATGATCTTTGGAGCTTGCCGTGCTCCGTAGCATTTGCAGAACTAGTGGTTACCGCCTGACGGAAGAGTCCGTTTGTGGATTCCCTTTCAATCCTGCGCATGCGAGTCTCGATCATGCGCACCGGGATTTCGTTCGTCGTTTCACCTTCTGACCGGCTTCGCCTTGAGGCTGTAGTTGGAGATCGTAACACTCGTCAGAAGCATGTCTGGCGATGCCGGATTGTGCTCTTGACCGCCGATGGCGCGGGCACCAGCACGATCATGCGGGTGGCGGGCGTCTCCAAGACGGCGGTTTGGCGCTGGCAGGAGCGGTTTATGACAGCAGGTGTTGATGGCCTGTTGCGCGACAAGACCCGACCTCCACGGATTGCTCCGCTCGGTGCCGAAGCGATTGACCGCGTGGTAGCGTTGACGCTTGCCGATCCGCCGGGCGAGACGACCCACTGGACGGCCGACATGATGGCAAAGGCCAGCGGCATCAGCGCCAGCGCCGTCCGCCGCATCTGGAAGACGCATGGCTTGCAACCCCATCGCTACCAGCAGTTCAAGCTGTCCAGCGATCCAAGGTTCGCCGCCAAACTGCACGATGTTGTTGGCCTCTATGTCGATCCGCCAGCTCACGCCATTGTGCTGTCGGTTGACGAGAAGAGTCAGATCCAGGCGCTCGACCGCACTCAGCCGGGCCTGCCGCTGAAGAAGGGCCGCCTTGGAACCATGACCCATGACTACAAGCGCCACGGCACGACAACGCTGTTCGCAGCTCTCAATGTGC
>JBKJQU010000138.1:0-4017 GCA_046594995.1 Aestuariivirga sp. | reverse complement strand
CCGCTCCTCCATTTCGCGCACCGCCCATTTGAGCGCCACCACCGCCTTGCGCGGATCGGTGACGACGGGAGCGAGCAGATGCGGAATTCCTTCGTAGACCGACAATTCCAGCATCTTCGGATCGATCATGATCAGCTTGCAGCGCTCCGGCGGCAGGCGATAGAGCAGCGACAGGATCATGGTGTTGATGCCCACCGACTTGCCTGAGCCCGTGGTGCCTGCGATGAGCAGATGCGGCATGCGCGCGAGATCGGCGAACACCGGCTCGCCGCCGATGTTCTTGCCCAGTGCGAGAGCCAGGTTGAGGCTCGATTTCTCAAAGGCTTCCGAGCCCAGCATTTCGCGCAGGTATACCGTCTCGCGCTTCACGTTCGGAAGCTCGATGCCGATGGCATTGCGGCCCTGCACCACCGCGACGCGCGCCGAAATGGCGCTCATCGAGCGGGCGATGTCGTCCGCGAGGCTGATGACACGCGACGACTTGATGCCGGGTGCGGGTTCAAGCTCGTAGAGGGTCACCACCGGGCCCGGGCGCACCTTGATGATCTGGCCCTTGACGCCGAAATCATCGAGCACGCCTTCCAGCATGCGCGCATTCTGTTCCAGTGCTTCGTCTGACAAGTCAGCCGTCTTGCCCACGCGCTTTGGCTCGGCCAGCAGCGTCAGCGGCGGCAACTCATAGTCTTCCGAGGTGGCAAAGCCGAAGGCCGGCTGCAAATCCTTCTTCAGCTTCTTGCCCTGCCTGATCAGCTTGTCGGAGCGCGTTACCTTCGGCGCGAGCGCTTCTTCTTCTTCGTCATAAGCCTCTGCGCCGTAGGCTTCGATTTCAGCCTCGGGCTCTTCCTCGATCATGTCTTCATCGGCCAAGGGTGCCGCGCGGCGCGGCGCGCGGGTCAGCACGGGTTCGATTCGCGCGGTTTTCTTTCCAGACGTCACAACGCCAACGTCAGGCGCAAGCCGGCTGATGATGTCGCCGTCCTGTCCATGTTCCTCCGCTGCGGCACGGCGCTCGGCGCGTTCCTGCCGCCAGGCGCTCCACCAGTGTCCAAGGCCACGCAAGCCTCTAATCGTAGCGATGGCAACGCCCCGGCCCGCACTGCGGCTGACATTGCGGCCGATGCTGCCCACGGTGGACGCGCGCTGCACGGCTTCCTCACGCGCCAGCCCGAGAGCCCGGAGCCCCAGCATGAATGTTGCCGCCAGCATTGCAAAACCGGCGATTGCCTGCGCGATGAAGCCTTCGATGCCGAAGCTCAGCACCATGAGTATGAGATTGTGCAGGACATCGCCCGCATTGCCGCCAAGCCCGGCGATGAGCGACCAGCTCGATGGCACCGGCAGGGCGGAAAGCGTGGCGCTTGCCGTCACCACGCAGGCAATCCATGCGGCAACCGAGCGCACCGGACGCTCCACGCCGCCATGGTTGAGGAAGGCCACGGCCCAGCGCACCGGAATGGCGATCAACGGCAGAACGCCCAATCCGAAGAATTGCATCAGCTGGTCCGCGACCACCGCGCCGGGATAACCCAGCCAGTTCTTCGCGGCACGGTCCAGCGCATGGTTGAGCGATGGATCATCCACCGACCATGAGGCCAGCGCCAGCCCCATGGCGATCAGCATCGCGAATAGCAGCACGCCCGCAAGCTCGAGGAAGCGCCGCTTGAAGAAGACGCGGACGGCGGCGGGTACCGCGCTGTCGTCGGTATCGTAGGATGGATCATACGCCATGAAAGCCTCCACCGGGAACGCGGGGGTCCTCCGGGCATAACAAATCGTTAAGGCCAGTCTGGCGCGGCATGGTTAAGGCCGCGTTTAAAGCGGCGCATGAAAAAACCGGCGGGGATAACCCGCCGGTTCTGGAAATCGTGAGGCTGACGCCTAGCGCATTGGGCGAGCAAGTGGAATCACTTGCGAAGCGAAAAATGCGCCAGAATCCAAGCTTCCGAGCAACTTATCGGCGGTCAACAGACCGCCGGTTGCTCTAGTTGTAGGCGCGCTCGCCATGTTCGGCGATGTCGAGGCCTTCGCGCTCCTGGCTTTCCTTGACCCGCAGTCCCACGGTGAACTTGCAGATCATGAGCGCCACATAGGTGACGATCGTGGTCCACACCACCGCGACGAGGACCGCGACGATTTGCGCCTTCATCTGGACACCGAAGTCATAGGCGGCGGTGACGACAGAGGTGTCGGCAGCGAGGTAGTCAGTGACGCCGACACCACCCAGCGACGGGTTGACGAAGATGCCGGTGAGGAGAGCGCCGACGATGCCGCCCACGCCATGGATGCCGAAGACATCGAGCGAGTCGTCATAGCCGAGCCTGGTCTTGAGGGAGACGACGGCCCAGAGGCAGACGAAGCCCGCGATAAAGCCGATCAGGATCGCAGCACCAGGTCCAACCCAGCCGCAGGCTGGTGTGATGGCAACGAGCCCCGCAACCATGCCAGAGGCTGCGCCCAGAAGGCTGGGGTGACCGCGGAAGATCCATTCGCCGCCCATCCAGGCCAGTGCTGCCGCACCCGCCGCGATGGTGGTGTTGAGGATCACCAGCGCTGTGAGGCCGTTCGACTCGAGATTGGAACCGGCATTGAAGCCATACCAGCCGAAGAGGAGAAGGCCTGTGCCCGCCAGCACGAAGGTGAGGTTGTGGGGTGCCAAGAGATCCTTGCCGAGGCCCACACGCTGGCCGAGCACCATGCAGCAGACAAGGCCTGCGACACCGGCATTGATGTGGACGACGGTGCCGCCCGCAAAATCGATGGCGCCCCACTGGAAAAGATAGCCGTTAGTGGCGTTGACGATCGAAGCATAAGAGCCGAGCACGGCGGCCTTGGCTTCATCCGTCGTGGCGGCGGCAAGATCCGCGAGGAACCTGGTCGCGGCTTCTTCGCCGACCATTGCGGTGACAACGCTGAGATTGTCAGCCGACAGGGTGTAGGCGTCGGGCCCGGCCCAGAACCACACCATGTGTGCCATGGGCAGGTAGGCGAAGGTGAACCACAGCACCATGAACAGGATGACGGCCGAGAACTTCATGCGCTCAGCGAAGGCGCCGACGATGAGTGCAGGCGTGATGCAGGCGAATGTCATCTGGAAAATGACGAAGGCCAGTTCCGGAATGTTGGTTTCTTTCGAGAAGGTTCCGATTTCTGAGGCCGGCGTGACCCCGGCGAGGAAGAACTTCGAGAAACCGCCGATGAAGGGATTTAGTCCTGCGCTCGCGTTGCTGGTGAAAGCAAGCGAGTAGCCATAGATCACCCACAGGATCGAGATGATGCTGAAGATGACGGCGACTTGCGCTAGAACCGAGAGCACGTTCTTTGAACGCACGATGCCGCCGTAGAACAGCGCAAGGCCCGGGATGGTCATCAGCACCACGAAGCAGGTGGCGACGAGCATCCAGGTGGTGTCGCCCTTGTTGACGGTTGCGGCTGCTTCAGCCGCTGTCGAAAGGCCCGCGAGAGCCAGTCCGGCCGGGAGAACGGCTGCCGCCCGGCGCATGTTTTTCAGGACGTTCATATGTCTTTCCCCTTGAACCATGATTTAGAGCGCAGCTGCGCCGGTTTCGCCGGTGCGGATGCGCACCGCCTGCTCGAGCGGCAGGACGAAGATCTTGCCGTCGCCGATCTGGCCGGTTTGCCCGGCAAGCTGGATGGCCTCGATCACCTTGTCGGCGATGGCCTCGTCCACGGCGAGTTCCAGCTTCACCTTGGGAACGAAGCTGACTGTGTATTCAGCACCACGGTAGAATTCCGTGTGGCCGCGCTGGCGGCCGTGGCCCTTCACTTCTGTGACGGTGATACCCTGGACGCCCAAGCCACCGAGGGCTTCGCGCACTTCCTCGAGTTTGAACGGCTTGATGATCGCAATCACATATTTCATACACCACCCCATGATTATTGTGTGCGGTGCAAAACAAGAAGCGTGCCAGATTCAAATTTCAGGCTAAGTGATTGCAATGGCATAACTTTGGGATTCTGCGAGATTTCGGAATCGAATAGCGATGCACAAATTGTATG
>JBKJQU010000485.1:0-6794 GCA_046594995.1 Aestuariivirga sp. | reverse complement strand
GTGGTCTTGCGCTTGTCGAGCCAGATCCAGCCGTCTTTGTCGTGTTCGAGGTCGTGCATCGGCCGCATGACGTTCCATGCGGTGAGAACCGACAGCGGATTCACATTGGCGATGAAGTCCCGCACATAGTCGTTTGCGGGCCTGAGCACGATGTCTTCCGGCGCACCGGATTGCACGATGCGGCCGCCTTCCATGATGGTGATGCGGTTGCCGATCTTGAGGGCTTCCTCGAGATCGTGGCTGACGAAGATGATGGTCTTCTTGATCTGCGCCTGAAGCTGCATCAGCTCATCCTGCAGCTTTGTGCGGATCAGCGGATCGAGTGCGGAGAAAGGCTCGTCCATCAGCAGGATCGGCGCTTCGGTGGCAAAGGCGCGCGCCAGCCCCACGCGCTGTTGCATGCCGCCCGAAAGCTCGTGCACATATTTGTTGGCCCACTGGTCAAGGCCGACGAGCTTCAGCTGCTTGTCCACCTTGGCATTGCGTTCGGCGTCTGGAACGCCTGCCAGTTCGAGCCCTAAGCCCGCGTTCTCACGCACGGTACGCCAAGGCAGAAGTGCAAATTGCTGGAACACCATCGCCACCTGCTTCTGGCGGATATGGCGGAGCGTTGCCTCATCGCAGGAGGCAACATCGACCATGCGGTCTCCATCCTTCACCAGAACCTCGCCACCCGTAACCCGGTTGAGGCCGTTGACCGCGCGGAGCAGCGTCGATTTGCCGGAGCCCGACAGGCCCATCAGCACGCTGATCTCGCCTTCCTTCACCACGAGATTGGCGCCCGTGGCGCCCAGCACGGCGCCCGTCTTGGCGAGGATCACGGAGCGGTCTTCCCCGGCGCGCGCCATGGCGAGCGCTTCCTTCGACCTGTCGCCGAAGATGATGTCGACGTTCTTGAATTCGACGGCAGTTGTCATTTCTTCGCTCCCGACCTGACGGCCAGCATGCGGTCAAGGATGATGGCCAGCACCACGAGTGCAAGGCCAGCTTCGATGCCGAGCGGAATGTTGCGGTTGGCAAGCGCCTTGTTCACCGGGTTGCCGAGGCTTGGCGCACCAATGAGCGTTGCAAACACCACCATGGACAATGACAGCATGATGCATTGCGTAAGGCCCGCCATGATGGAAGGGAGTGCCGCGGGCAGTTCAACCTTCCACAGCAATTGCCGTCTTGTGGCACCGAAGCTCTCGCCTGCCTCGATCATCGGTTTGGGGATCGAGGTGATGCCGAGATAGGTCATGCGCACGGGTGCCGGCATGGCGAAGATGATGGTGACGATGAGCGCGGGTGCCGCACCGAGGCCGAACAGGATCAGGATGGGAATGAGATAGACGAAGGTCGGCATCGTCTGCATCAGGTCCAGCACCGGCTGCGTCACACGCCAGACCTTCGGCTTGTGCGCGGCCCAGATGCCGAGCGGCACGCCAAGCGCCATCGAGAGGGCCGTGGCACCGACGACGAGGACGAGCGTCTGTACCGTTTCTTTCCACAGGCCCTGGTTTATGATGAACAGGAAGCCGAGCAAGACGCCCAGCGCCAGCTTCCATGATTTTTGCAGCCAGTAGGCGAGGCCCGCCAGCGCCAGCGCCAGTACGATGGGCGGCAGCATCAGGAGCAGCCCGGTCGAGCCTTCGACGACGAAGTTGAGTGAAATCTTCAGGGCATCGAACAGCCACTGGAAATAATCGACGATGAAGTCGATGAGGGCCTTGCCCCATTTGCCGACAGGTATCTTCCACGACCTAATGAGACCGGAAACCGGATCCATGCTGCCCCTCCCCAAGGGTTGATACCCTTCTGCGGTTTAAACTGTGCCGCTTCTCTGAAGGGACGTCAAAGCCCGGAATGACGGCTGCCATTCCGGGTCGTCGTGTATCGGCAATCAGCCCGCGAGTGCTGCGGAAACCGCCGCCGCCGCATCACCGCCGTCAAAGGTGGTGACGCTGTCGAGCCACGGTTTCACGGCATCCGGATTGGCCTTCAGCCAGGTCTTGGCGGTTTCTTTCGGATCAGCGCCGTCCTTCAGCACCGGATCCATCATGGCCCCTTCCATCTCGAGTGAGAACTTGAGGTTGGCGAGGAGCTTGCCCACGTTCGGGCACTCGGTGGTGTAGCCTGCGCGCACATTGGTGTGAACGGTGGCGGCACCGAAGCCCGAGTCACCCATGCCGTCGAGATAATGAATCTTCATCTCGCCCATGATGGGATGCGGCGTCCAGGCGAGGAACACGATCCACTGGTTGTCCTTGATGGCGCGTTCGGCTTCGGTGAGCATGCCTGCCTCGGAGCTTTCCACCATCTGGAAACCGGAGAGATTGTTCTTCGGATCGTCGATCATCGTCTGAATGATGCGGTTGCCGTCATTGCCAGCTTCGATTCCGTAGATCTTGCCGCCGAACTTCCCGGCATTGGCCGCAACGTCGCTGAGGCTCTTCACGCCCGCGTCCGCCACATATTGCGGAACGACGAGGCCGTAGCCCGCACCTTCCAGGTTGGTGCCGATGGTCTCCACCGACTTGTCGTCCATATAGGCCTTGATGTCGGCCGTCATGCTGGGCATCCAGTTGCCCAGAAACACGTCGATGTCCTTGTTCTTCAGTGAGGCATAGGTAACGGGCACGGCCAGCGTAGAGACTTCCGGCGTGTAGCCCAGCGCTTCGAGAACCACGCTGGCGGCACCGGTGGTCACCTGGATATCGGTCCAGCCCACATCCGCGAACTTCACCGTCTTGCAGCTCTCCGCGTCACCCGCATGTGCCGGGGTCACGAGTGCCGCGCCGAGCGCCAGTACGGCTGCGAATGTTTTGGTCAGTGACGTCATGGTCTTCTCCCTGTTGCCCGCAGCTGTTTATGAATGCCGCGGCTGTTGCCTGAGATTAGTGCAGTTTCATGACGGCCTGCAAGTTTTATATTGGACAACCGTCCAATATAAAACTAGCCTTGGCCACAGGGAGGATCATCCAATGCCCAAGCTTGGCATGGCGCCAATCAGGCGGCAGCAGCTCGTCGAAGCGGCAATTTCCGTGATCCATGAGCAGGGCTTCAACCATGCGACGGTGGCCCGCATCGCAAGGCAGGCGGGGGTCTCCTCCGGAATGGTGCATCACTATTTCAAGGACAAGGACGAACTGCTGTTCGCCACCATGCGTCATCTTCTGGCAGACTTGCGTGTTGATGCCAGCGCACGGCTGAAAGCAGCCAGGACACCGCGGGATCGCATCCGTGCCATCATCGATGCGTCCTTCGGCGATGCGCAGTTCGACGAGCGCGTGTTCAGCGCGTGGCTGGCGCTCTATGGCAATGCTCGCCAGTCAGAACGCCTGCAGCGCATTCTTGGGATCTATCATCGCCGCCTGCGCAGCAGCCTGCTGCATGACCTGAAACACCTGATCGGTGCTGATGATGCCGAACGCCTCGCCGAAGGTATCGCGGCCATGATCGACGGACTGTGGCTCCGCTATGCGCTGACGGGCAAGCCCGACAATTCCGGGACGCCGCGCGCGCTTACACGCGATTACTTTGCCGCAAGCCTTGAACAATCTTTCAACCGTGCGCGCGAAGGACTAAGAGAAGCATCTTGAAATCCGGGAGGCACTCAATGAAACCTGTGAAGTGGGGCGTGATCTCGACCGCCAATATCGGCGTCGCCAAGGTCTTGCCGGGCATGCTGAAGAGCAAGGACATCGAGATCGTCGCGATCTCGTCGCGCAAGCTGAAGACCGCGAAGGAATGGGCAGAGAAGCTCGGAATCCGCAAAGCCTATGGCTCCTATGAGGAAATGTTGGCGGATCCCGAGATCGAGGCCGTCTACAATCCGTTGCCGAACCATCTGCATGTGCCGTTGACGCTCGCCGCCGCAAAGGCCGGAAAACATGTGCTCTGCGAGAAGCCCATTGCCATTACGGCGAAAGAGGCCATGCAACTGAAGAAGGTGAAAAACGTCTTCATCGCCGAAGCTTTCATGGTGCGCCATGCCACGCAATGGCTGGCCGTGCGCGATCTGGTGAAGAAGAACAGGATCGGTGAAGTTCGCGCCATCCAGGTCATGTTCTCCTACTTCAACCGCGATCCGAAGAATGTGCGCAACATGGCCGACATCGGCGGCGGCGGCATGCTCGACATCGGCTGCTACCCGATCACCGTCTCGCGCTTCATCTTCAATGGCGAGCCGAAGCGCGTGACCGCCACGATCGACCGCGATCCCAAGTTCGACACCGACCGGCTGGCCGGCGGCCTTGCCGACTTTGGCGAAGGGCGCCACCTGTCCTTCACGGTCTCGACCCAGCTCGCCCCCTATCAGCGGGTGAACATCATGGGCACCAAGGGGCGGATCGAGATCGAAATCCCTTTCAACGCACCCCCCGACCAGCCCAACCGCTATTTCGTGCAGGGCATGGACATGAATGTGGGCGAGTGGACAGAACTTCCCGTCTCCGACCAGTATCAGCTTCAGGCCGAAGCCTTCGGCCGCGCCATCCGCAGGAAGAAGGCGCCGGACTGGGGCGTGGACGATGCCATCCAGAACATGAAGATCATTGATGCCTTCTTCCGCTCGGAAAAGAGCAAAAAGTGGGAGAAGCCCTGATCGCGCGGGAGCTTCCAGAAGGCAATTGACGGGGAAGCCTGTCATCACTATAAGCCCGCCATCCCGATGGGCCGGGAAGGCGGGCCGTCTGCCATAAGGCATGCGGCCACAAGCTTTTGAACGCCCGTCATTCGAGATTCAGATAAGCAGGACCAAAGCCACATGGCCAATACGAAATCGGCGAAGAAGGCCACCCGCGTCTCCGCCCGCAAGACCGAGATCAACAAGACCCGCGTCAGCCGCATGCGCACCTTCGTGCGTAAGGTCGAGGAGGCAATTGCCTCCGGTAGCCAGGCCGAGGCCGCAGCAGCCCTTCAGGCAGCCCAGCCCGAACTGATGCGTGGCGCCCAGAAGGGCGTCCTCCACAAAAACACTGCCTCCCGCAAGGTTTCGCGCCTTTCGGCCCGCGTGAAGGCCTTGAAGGCCTGATTTCGACTTTACAGCGCTCTAGCTGTGCAAAACGCCGGATGGAAACATCCGGCGTTTTTGTTTGTCCGGGGACTGATTGTATCGCGCAGAGAATTATCAATAATTTCAGTTGGTTATAAACTGTGCCAAATTGGGTGCAATATTTTGATATGCTGATTGCCTGATTAAAACTTGCGCGCGCGGAAAGTTGCATACCTGCCGCCTCCTGAACAATGCAACAGCTGGTTACTTAAAAGCAGAGTGACTCCATGATCTTACGATTGACTCTCCGGAACCCGGCGGCGGCAGAATGTTGTCAACCCATTTCCGTGTACGGAGCGTTTAATGAATCAGGTTGCGGGGACACCGCCTCGCTTTGTAAGTTCTTTTTGTGGATGGGCCTGTGGCCTGACTTCCACGAAGTACACAGGTCTTGGGCTCGGGGCGGGCTGAGGCCTGGCAAGCGGACAGAAATGGCTTTTGGCGGACTGCTGAGGTCCGGACGGAGGTTTATTGTGTATCACGATGCGTCAAGACGAGTAAAAATTTTGAATGAACAGTGCGGCAGGGGCAAGTTTTCATGACGACATCACCGGCATCGAGAGGCCGTTCCCGGACCAGTTAGCGCTTACCGGATCGGACCAAGTGAACGGCTGCACCTCCAGGTGCGGCTGAAGAATATCTCACGCGCCTGGGGGCCCAGCGCGAAAAAATGATGCGGGTGGATTGAATGTCGGTTTCGAACGAATTGAAAGCCAGGTGGGATCGGGTTTCGCAGCGGCTGCGCGCCGAACTTGGCGAGGATCTCTTCACCTCCTGGTTCGCGCGAATGGAAATCGAGGAACTGGAGCAGGGCCGCCTTTCCGTCTCGGTGCCGACCCGCTTTCTGAAATCCTGGATCGAGACGCATTACCTCTCGAAACTCTTGAAGATCAGCGAGGCCGAACTCGGCCCGCTCGATGGCATTTCGCTGAGGGTTCGTACGCGTGGCGCGGTTCCGCAGCGTGCGGCATCCGAGGCTCACGAAGGCAGGGCCCAGGCCCAGACACCGGCAGTTGCGCAGCCCTCCGCAATAGCCCAGGCGCAATCCATGGTCGCCGACCGCAGCTTGTCGCTCGATCCGAACCAGAACTTCGACAGTTTCGTCGTGGGGCCATCAAACCAGTTGGCCCACGCCGCCATGTGCCGCGTGGCCGATGCGGCACAGGGAGCACCCATCAGCTTCAATCCGCTCTTCGTCCATGCAGGCGCTGGCCTCGGCAAGACGCATCTTCTCTCGGCGGTGGCGCTCCGCATCAAGGAGAAGCGGCCCGACCGCAGGGTGATGTTCCTCACCGCCGAGCGCTTCATGATCAATTTCGTCATGGCGCTGCGCCAGCGCGACACGATTTCCTTCAAGGACCAGTTCGCGGCCATCGATGTCCTGTTGATCGACGACTTCCAGTTCTTGCAGGGCAAGACCATGCAGCAGGAATTCTGCAATGCCTTCAATTCGCTGGCCGACTCGCGCCGCCAGGTGATCGTCGCCGCCGACGTGCCGCCGGCCCAGCTCGACACCATCGACCAGCGCATGCGCTCGCGGCTGATGGGCGGCCTGGTGGTCGACATCGAGCTGCCCGACATCGATCTCCGGCGGCGCATCGTGCAGAGCCGCTATGAGGCGATGCAGCTGCGCGATGCCAACGTCACGATTCCAGACGACGTCATCGAGTTCATCGCCAACCGCATCACCGGCAGCGGCCGCGAGCTGGAGGGGGCGCTCAACCGGGTCACCGCCTACCAGCAGTTCAACCATGCGCCG
>JBKJQU010000379.1:0-6775 GCA_046594995.1 Aestuariivirga sp. | reverse complement strand
GGCAAAGAGCGCAGGGCAGAGGATGCCGGAGAGCTTGCCCGAATATTCGCGGTCGCCGGTGGCAAAGATCCTGTAGGCGGTGGCATAGCCCTGAGGGTCGACGGCCTTCAGCCAGTGGCCCACCTGGTTGCGAAGGGACGATTGCCCTGACCCGAACCAGCGGATGAGTGCCGGCTCCGCATCGATTGCCGGAGCCGCCGCGATCTCGGCGGCGCGCGCTTCAACGGCTTTCCGCGCAGCATCATCTCGCTCATAGACCGAGTTCAGTACGGCAACGCGTCTCACGCGCTGGGGCTTCATGATGGCAAGCCCCATGGCGACGAGGCCGCCCATGGAATGGCCCACCACATTGGCCTGTGAGATGCCGAGATCGTCGAGCAGCCGCCGCGCCTGCTGAACGTAATCGTCGAGCACGGCATTCTCTGGCGGCGCAGCACTTGCCCCATGGCCGAACAGGTCGAGTGCGATGACCCGGTGCGTGGCCGAAAACGCTTCGATCTGCGGCGCCCAGGCTTCGGCATTGAGGCCAACGCCATGAATGAGGAGCAGGGCCTCGCCCTCGCCCTTCTCGATGAAGCTTGTACCGCCGAGGCTCTTGCGCAGCTCAGACATTGTTGGTGTCGCCCAGATCCTTCAGGTCCTGGTAGCGGTCGCCGATGCGGTGATGAGGCCGCCCGCCGATCGAAGCGCCCAGCGCCACCACGATCTCGTCGGGTGCCGGCGCATCGTTGATCGCGAACTGGATCGTCAGGTAATGCGAGCGCTTGCCCTCGTCCAGCTTGTGCATCAGGGGAATGAGGATCGGCGCATTGGCGGGACCGCGCACATTGGTGAAGGCGAGGTAGCTCTTGGCGCCCACGGCTTTACGGTAATAATTGCCAAAGCGCAGCGTGTGAATCAGCGCCGAGGCGTGTTCGACCTCGCCTGCCGTACCCGCGATAGCCGCCTTGCCGTAACCTTCCACTGCCTCGCCCGAGCCTGCCATCTCGATGATCATGGCCGTGAGCATCTCGCCGAGCACAGGCGCGATGGCGTGGATTTCAGGCTTGAGGTCTTCGACAAAACCCATGCCCGCCCAGGGGTTCGAGATCACCGCGGCCGCTGCGAAGAATTTCAGCGGCAGGGGCGCCGCGCGGCCGCCCTCGATAAAGGTCGTTTCCGTGAAGGTGACGGTCTTGCGAAGAACGAGCGGCATGGAAGCTCCGGAAGGAAGGGTTTCTCCATCCTTCTAGGAGGTTACAGGACCCCGTCAAGCCGGGGCCCTGCGGCATGGTTTCAGTCCAGGTTCGACTGCCGCTCTTTCAGCACCTGCGCATAGACATTGATGATTAAGGCGGCGAGCAGGATGAGGCCGCGGATCAGGATCTTGAGGAACGAGTCGATCTGGATGTGGTCGAGGCCGTTGTTGACGACGCCCAGCACGAGAAGCCCGATGATGGTATTGCCGATGCCGCCGCGACCGCCGAAGAGCGAAGTGCCGCCCACCACCACCGCCGCGATGGCATCGAGCAGGAACGAGTCGAACTGGTTCTGCTGGGCCGAGCCGAAATAGGCGACTCCCAGCATGCCGGCGACGCCGGAGCAGACCGCGCAGATTACCATCACCGAGCCGATGATGAATTTGACGTTGACGCCCGAGTACTCCGCCGCCTCGCGGTTGCCGCCCACCATGTAGATATAGCGGCCGTAGCGCGTGTATTTCAGCACGAGGTGGCCGACGATCAGGAACACGAGGCAGACGATGATGGTCCATCCGATGGGAATGAACATCGCCTTGCCCGCCGCATCGATGCCCAGCGGAATGGAGAAGGCGGTGCCCGAGCCGAGCGTGGTGATGAGTTCGGGATAGTTATAGGCGATCTGGCCGCGCACCAGCATGGCAGAAACGCCATTGGCAATCTGCATCATGGCAAGCGTCATGATGAAGGAGGGAATGCCGATGATGGTCATGCCGCCTGCTGTCACCAGTCCGAAGGCAAGCGCCGCGGCAAGCGCTAGGATGATGGCGATGGCGCCCGGAACGGCGACACTTCCATTGGCGATGTTCACATAGTCGGGCTGGATGGTGAAGAAGGCCACCGTAATGCCCACCGCATTGGCAACCGCCGCCACAGAGAGATCGATCTCGGCGGTGAGGATCACATAGGTGAGGCCCACCGCGATGATGCCGGTGATCGACAGCTGCCGCACGATGTTCAGAGCATTGTCGAGCGACAGGAACGAATTGCTGGCAAAGCTGAAGAAGATGACGAGCGCCACAAGCGTGAACACCGGCGCGATGTTGCGGAGCTGATCCGCAAGGAAACGCTTCAGGTTGAACTTGGGGCGGGCAACAACTTCAGCCGTCGACATTGGTCTTCAATCCCTTGTTTCTGTAGCGATCATGCTGCTGCCAGCAGATCGGCCTTTTCGATGTGGCCTGTTGAGAATTCGCGTGCCACGGTCCCCTTCTTGATCACCGTCACCCGGTCTGCCAGCGTCAGGATGGTTTCGGGCTCGGTCGAGAGCACCAGAATGGCGACACCCTTGTCGCGCAGGCTCTTCACGATGCGGATCACGTCTTCCTTGGCGCCCACATCCATGCCGCGTGTCGGCTCGGCAAGGATCAGCACGCGCGGCAGATGCGTGAGCCACTTGGCCAGCGCCACCTTCTGCTGGTTTCCGCCCGAGAGCGAACCCAGCGCGATGCCGGTGCGCGGCGGCCTGATCTGCAAATCCTTGATATGCAATTCGGTGATTTTCTTTTCCGCCGCCGGCTTCACCAGAAGCCTGTGGATGCGGCCGAGGATGGCGATCGAGACGTTCTTGTAAACGGGCTCGGTGCGGAACAGCATCATCCGCCGGTTTTCCGGCAGGAAGGCAATTCCGGCCTTGCGCGCGGCCGCGGTGGAGCGGAACTTCACCGGCTTGCCATCGAGCTTCAATCCGCCGCGCCGGAGCGGCAGCTTGCCGAAGAGCGCGCGCGCCAGTTCGATTTGCCCTGACCCCATGAAGCCATAGACGCCGGTAATCTCGCCGGCACGAAGCTGGATCGAGAAATCGCGCAAGCTGCGGCCGTCGCTCACGCCTTCGACGGAGAGCACGACAGGCTTTGCATCGTCACCCTTGAGCTCGGCATCCTCGCCCATGTGCATGCCCTTGGAGCCGCGCCCGATCATGTGCGAGATGATCGAATCCTTCGTCAGGTTCTTCGTATCCTCGGTGATGACCTTCTGGCCATTGCGAAACACCGTCACGCGGTCGGAGATCGCCACCACGTCGTCGAGGAAGTGCGAGATGAAGACGATCGAGCGGCCTTCGCTCCGCAGCCTGCCCAGCACGTCGAAAAGCTGCTTTACTTCCGGCGGCGACAATGCGGATGTCGGCTCGTCGAGAATGATGATCTGCGCGCCTGAGAACAGCACGCGCGACAATTCCACAAGCTGCTGCAACCCGACGGGGAGCGAGCCCATGGTGGTGGTGGGATCGATATCGAGGCCGAGACTGGCAATAAGCTTTTTCGCCTCGCGGTTCATCTTGCCCCAGTCGACGGTGCCCATGGACGTCAGGGGCTGCGTGCCGAGGAAGACGTTCTCGGCAACAGTCAGATCGGGAACGACCGAGAGCTCCTGGTGCACCATGCCGATCGAGTTGGCGAGCGCATCGCCCGCCGAGCGCAGCCGCACTTCGCGGCCCTTGATCTTCATGATGCCGTCGAATTCATGGTGAACGCCGGCGATGATCTTCATCATCGTCGACTTGCCGGCGCCATTCTCGCCGACGAGGCCATGGATCTCGCCGGGGTAGAGCGAGAAGCTCACATCCTTCAGCGCGAGCACGCCGCCGAAATGCTTCGAGACATTTGAAAGTTCGAGCAGGGGCACTTGGCCCCCGCTCGTTTCGGTATTGTTGTCGGACATGATCTCTTGGATCAGATCAGGAAGTTCTTCTGCAGCCAGAGGTGACCTGCCGCCGTTTCCTTGGTGATGACCGGGCCGTCCGCGAGGATGAAGTCTGGAATGTCCTTGCCGGCCACTTCGCCGCCCTGGACTGCCGCGACACCTGCGGCAACCGCCCAGCCGTGGATACGGCAGGAGGGATTGCGCACAGTGGCCACCATCACGCCTTCGAGGACCGCGTTCACCGCGGGCGCCATGGCGTCGACGCCAGCGATCAGGATGTCGGAGCGGTTCTTGGCCTTCATGACGTTATGCGCGGCAAGCGCCATGTCGTCGTTGTGGAAGAAGGCGCCCTTGATGTCCGGATGCTGGGTGAGCAGCGAATCCCAGATGCGGGCAACCTTGGTCACGTCCCAGTCTGCGGGCTGTTCGTCGAGCAGCTTGATGTTACCATTGCCGTCAACAGTCTGGTGGAAGCCCTTGGCGCGCCCTTGAGCGCCCGAATGGCCGAGTGCGCCCTGCGTCATCACGACGTTGCCGGCACCGCCCATGGCGCTGACAAGAGCCGAGGTCACGACCGAGCCCATCATGATGTTGTCGGGCGCGATGAAGGTGTGGATCGGAACCGTTCCCGGAGGAGCGACCAGCGTATCCATGGCGATGACGGGCGTGCCGCCGTCGATCATCTTCTTGATGGGGTCCGTCAACGTGCCGATGCCGAAGGTCTGGATCGCGACGAAGTCCCACTTCTGCGAGGCCATGTTGTCGATGGCGGCGCGCTGCTTGGTGGCCGCGAGTTCACCGTCGAACCAGGTGATCTCGACATTCATCAGCTTGCCCCAGGCTTCAGCCGCTGTCTTGCCCTGGGCGCACCAGGTGGCCTGGAGGCCTGCGTTCGAGAACGCGGCCTTCATCGGCTTTCCGGCGGGTGCAAGGGCCTGCGCCATGGCCGGATCGAAACCGGCATCGGCGAGAAGTACAGCGCCCAGCGCGGTTGCGCCGAGCTTCTTGAAAACGTCGCGGCGTGTTGCCGCTTCCTTGATGAGATCGTTAAGCATTGCGTTGGTCCTCCTCCAGGCTCATGTCGCGTTCAGCATCCCTGTGCGTCCGGTGTCGCGCGAAAGCGATTGGACTTGTTGTCGTAGGTGCCGATTGCGGGACCATCACTCAGAGCACGGAGTTTGTCCAGAGCTATTGTAGGACAATTGCTTATGTTGCAGAGCATCATTGCTGTGCATATGCGAGATTCCTGATATGCGATGTCGCACATCTTGCAATTGTCTCACATTTCGGTGTGATAGATGCAATCAACCATCATCAAAGTGCATAACATGTCTGCAACAATCGAAACCCGCCAAGGCTATGCGCCGCAGTCTCCGGCGACACTTGGCGCCTATCTCTCGAACATTCCGCGAGTGCGGATGATTCTCGGGGGCGAGCCGTCGCAATGGCACGTCACCGAAGTGGGTGACGGCAATCTCAATCTCGTCTTCATCGTGAAGGGGCCGCATGGCGGCGTCGCTGTGAAACAGGCGCTGCCCTATGTGCGCCTTGTGGGTGAATCCTGGCCACTGCCTCTTTCGCGGGCACATTACGAGCACATGGCGCTGACGGAACAGGCGCGGCTTACCGGAAGGCTCGTGCCGGAAATCCATCATTATGACGAAACGCTTGCACTGATCGTGATGGAATTGCTGGAGCCCCATATCATCATGCGGCGCGGCATGATCGCGGCGACCGTCTATCCGAAATTTGCCGAAGACATCTCGACCTTCATGGCGCACACGCTTTTCTTCACCTCGGACCTTGCACTGACGGCGGACAAGAAGAAGGCGATGATCGCCGCTTTCGCCGGCAACACGGCATTGTGCAAGATCACCGAAGACCTGATCTTCACCGATCCCTACCGCGTGGCGGAACTGAACCGCTGGACCTCGCCGCAGCTCGACCCCTACGCCGCGCGCTGGCGCAAGGATGGCGTGTTGAAAGTCGCCGTGTCTCGCCTGAAGCTCAAGTTCCTGTCCAGTGCTGAAGCCATGCTGCATGGCGATCTGCATACAGGCTCGGTCATGCTGACGCCGGAAGACACCCGCATCATCGATCCCGAATTCGCCTTCATGGGGCCGATGGGCTTCGACGTGGGCGCCGTCATCGCCAATTTCCTCATCAATTATTTCTCGCATGATGGGCATGAAGAAGCGCCCGGCGAACGCGACCAGTATCGCGAGCGTGTGCTGGCGACGATGGAGCAGATCTGGACATCCTTCCGCGGCAAGTTCCTCGATCTCTGGCGCGATAACTCCACAGGCGATGCCTACCCAATATCGCTGTTTGAGGGCGAAGCAGGAGCTGCAACGCTCGAAGGAGAGCGCGAAACCTATATGGACCGCCTGTGGACCGACACGGTGGGCTTCGCCGCGGCCAAGATGATCCGCCGCATCCTGGGTCTTGCCCACAACATCGATCTCGAACTGATCAAGGATGCGGACATACGAGCCACCTGCGAAGCAAGAGTCCTGACGCTGGCGCGCGACATGATGGTGAATACGGGAGACTATCCTACGATCGAAAGCGTGGCGGATGCAGCGCGCTGCATGCGTGGGGAGATGCGGAGCTATTAACGTCCTCTCCCGCCGTGGCGGGAGAGGAGGGGGCCCCAACGAAGTTGGGGTAGGTGAGGGGAAGCGGAGTTCCCTGCTCGCCGCCCCTCATCTACCCCATCGCCAACGCGATGGGGTCCCCTTCTTCTCCCGTTTCACGGGAGAAGACGCTATGCCCGCTCCGGAAACGCTTTTGCAATCGCTTCCCGGTTCGCCGCGATCACGCCCCGCTCGGTGATGAGGCCGGTGACAAATTTTGCCGGCGTCACGTCGAAGGCATAATTCGCAACCTTCGAT
>JBKJQU010000041.1:0-3284 GCA_046594995.1 Aestuariivirga sp. | reverse complement strand
GGTTGTCTGGCTAGTTCTCATCTTGCAGTCATGACGATCTACGCCACACGCCGCAGTTTACTCGGCACAATAAACCCAAGTTCCGAGGTTAAAATTCTCAAGCGGCGTCGAGAGCGGATTTGTCACAATGCTTTGCTGGTATTTTAATTTCATGATGTGCGGAACATGCGAAATGAATAGAGAGACCATCTCGCTACAGAGTTCAGTGGCATCAATTCCCAATTTCTCGTCATAGATGAACCGCACGGCGAGCGTATCATTTTCGTAAGAGAAGCTAATGCCGCGAATGAATGACAGGTCGTTCAGTTTCGACTCGCTTTCAAACTCAAAGATGAATGCATCACGCAAACGGTCAGTCCAATTTGAGGGCTGCTCTGTCATAAGCTCTCCCAAGAGCGATTGATTGACGTCGGATTGCAAAGGGCTGCGCCAAACATACTACAACCGTGTCGTTGATGCGTAAGGGATTGCAGCCTGTTTTTCCCTCAAATTGCTGATAAGACTTGCCGGGATGGCAGAGCGGCAGAATTACGTTACTCTCCGGCCTGTCGATTCGTGACTTGGGGCAAGAGGGGCAATTCGGGCGATGTCGCGTCACACCATTCCGGCGGTTATCATGCTTGCCGTTTTCCCCGTTGCCGCTGTTGGCCTTGCCGTCGCCATGCTGGTATCCGGCAGCGTGAATGTAACGGCGGTTGCAGGCGCGGTGCTGCTGCTGGGCGCCGGGTTGTTCGCCATCGGCATATTCGGCGTGATGAAGTATTCCGCCCAGGAAGACTGGCTGATGCAGCAGCAGGATCTGCTGGGCGATACGCTGCACAGGCTCGATACCGTCACCGCCCGGATCGATGAGGCCGAGCACAAGGCCAGCCAGCCCATGGAACGCCTTGAAGAGATCAAGTCCGAATTGAAAGGCCTGCGCAATGGCCTCCGCAGCATGATCGAAGCGCGGGAAAAGCCCGAAGCCCCGGAGCGGCCTGCAAACGATACGGTTGCGGCGGAACCCGTCCTCGAAGCACAGCTCGCACAGAAACCGCAGTCCGCGGCAGAGCATCTGGAACTGCTTCTCGAACCGGTGATTGAGTTGGCCAAGGGCACAACCGCGCATTACCGCGCGCTGCTGGATCTCACCGACGATCAGGGCCACGTGGTGCGCCACGCCGACCTGATGCAGAAAGCCGATCAGGGCGGCATGCGTGCAGCACTCGATGCCCATATGGTGAAGCTGGTGGCGCCCGTATTGCGCCGTCTCCGTGTCAAGAATCCCGCCAGCCGCGCCATCGTGCCGATCGGCCTTTCCACATTGAGCTCGCGCGAGGAAACCGCGCGCATCGTTTCCAACCTTGAGCGCGATGTCGATATAGCGGGCGGCATCGTGTTTGAATTCAATCACCGCGATCTGGGCGCGCTGGACGATGAAGGCATCCAGAACCTTGCGCGTCTGGCGCGGCTTGGCGCCACCATGGCGCTGACGGAAGTTCAGGTCGCGGGGCTTGATCTTTCGGCGCTGCGCCAGCTTGGGGTGCGCTATCTCACCTTCCCGCCCCATGCCGCCGATGGGGGCTCAGGTCCCACTGCCGCCTGGCGCGAGTTCGTGCAATATGCGCGCGCCATGCAGTTCCAGATCATCGTCTCCGGCATCACCACGCCCCAGCAGGCGACCGCCGCAACGCAAGTTGGCCGCTTCGGCTTCGGCGCCTTCTTCGCGCCGCCGCGCAAGGTGCGGAGCGATGCGGGCCTTGCCACCGCCGCTGCCAGCCGCCGCGCCAGCGCCGCCTGATCCATTGCCCCTGATGCAGCAGTTTTCTCAAAGTTACCCCGTATGGTTCTGCGATATCTGGGGCGTGGTCCATAATGGCCTGACGCCATTCCCCATCACGGTGGAAGCCCTGTCGCGCCACCGCCGCAATGGCGGCACCGTCATCCTCGTCACCAATTCGCCACGCAGCAATTTGGGCGTCGGGAAGCAGCTGGTCGATATCGGCGTCGATCCCGCCTCGCATGACCGGATCGTGACGTCAGGCGATGTCACGCAGGAACTGATGCGGAGCCACGGCGGGGCCAAGGTGTTTCACTTAGGCCCCAGCCGCGATTATTCGATCTATGACGGCACCGGCGTGGCCCGCGTGGCCGTTGAGGAAGCCCACGCCGTGCTCTGCACCGGGCTGTTCGATGACAGGAACGACAAGCTCGAGGATTACGATCCGCTGCTGACCGATCTCAAAGCCCGCGGCCTCGTCATGATCTGCGCCAATCCGGACAAGATCGTGCGCGTTGGGGACCGCATCCTCTATTGCGCCGGCGCCATTGCCGAACTCTATGCGGCAAAGGGCGGCACGGTGCTGATGGCGGGCAAGCCTTACACCCCCATCTACGATCTGGCCTTGTCGGAAGCCTCCCGCATCCGGGGGCAGGCGATTGACCGCGCCGCGATCCTCGCGATTGGCGATGGTCCCGAAACCGACATCCGCGGTGCTGCCGGCTATGGCATTGATGCCCTTCTTGTTGCAGAAGGTGTCACCGATGCGAGCGCCGGGCTCCACGTGGTGGAGGAAGCCGTCAGACAGGCGGTGCCTCACGCCCGCATCGTGGCGACCGTCCATGACCTGTCATGGACGTGACGCCCGCATGTGAAGAGGGTTCGTGATGCAACTGATCGCCGGGTCCGCGCCGGTTCCTGAAATGTGCCGGGGCGCCGTCGTCGCCGTGGGCAATTTCGATGGCGTCCATCGCGGCCACCAGAAGCTTCTGGAGATCACGCGCGCTGAAGCCGAACGCCTGGGGCGGCCGTGGGGCGTGGTCAGCTTCGAGCCGCATCCGCGCACTTACTTCCGCCCCGCCGAACCGGTCTTCCGCCTGACGCCTGAAGCACTGAAAGCAAGGCTCGTGGAAGCCCTCGGCGCATCCTTCTTGGCCGTGCTGCCCTTCGACAAGGCGCTCGCGGAACTCGAACCCGAAGCTTTTGTCCAGCAGCATCTGGTCGACCGGCTGAACGTCGCCCACGCCGTCACCGGCTATGATTTCCATTTCGGCAAAGGCCGCAAGGGCAGCCCCGCCACCATGACGGTGCTGGGCAATGAGCGCGGCTTCGGCGTTACCATCGTCGATCAGGTGACGGACGAGGGCGACCAGCATTCACCCTTCTCGTCCAGCGCCATCCGCCAGGCGCTGCGCCATGGCCAGGTGACTGATGCGGCGCGCGAGCTTGGATACAACTGGATGGTTCTGGGCGAGGTCGTGCGGGGCGACCAGCGCGGCCGCACCATCGGCTTTCCTACCCTCAA
>JBKJQU010000448.1:0-5840 GCA_046594995.1 Aestuariivirga sp. | reverse complement strand
CAACGCGGGCTCGACGTGGTCATCCTCAATCCGCGCTCGGTTGATGCCGCGCATTCGCTCGCGCAATGGTGCGGCGTGGGCCAGACCGTTGCGGCCGTGGGATCATCGGGCGTCGGCAAGTCGACACTGGTCAATGTTCTTGCCGATGCCGCGCAGGAAACGGGTGAAATCCGCGAGAATGATTCAAAGGGCCGCCACACCACGACATCGCGGTCGCTCCATGCCATCCAGGGCGGTGGATGGATCATCGACACGCCCGGAATGCGGACGCTGCATGTAAGCGATTCCGCCGATGGCATCGAGACGCTGTTCGCGGAAATCACCGAGCTGACGCACCTGTGCAAGTTCCGCGACTGCTCGCACGCCCATGAACCGGGCTGCGCAGTGCGCGAGGCCGCGGCGAAGGGCCTGATCGATCCCGAGCGCCTCATCCGCTGGCGGAAACTCCTGGACGAAAACACCGGCAACACGCAGAGCCGCAGCGGGCCGCGCGGCAGCGGAACGAGCTCAGGGCGGAACAAGCCGCGCTAATTGAACTAGCCCTGCCCCCTGTGCGGCTTGGTTGCCTTCTTTCGCCCGATGGCGGCTTTGTCACGCGGCTTGCCCTTATCATCCTTCGGCTTGAACTTGGGCTTCCCCTTGTTCTTATCCTTATTCCAGGGCGTGTCCGGGCGGGCGGGCCTTTCACCGCGCTCGGTGTTGTTGGCCGCGGGCAGGGTATCGAGCTTTTCACCCTTGTCTGAGCGAACCTTGAATTTCGCGGTGGCTGACTTTTTCCAGGCAGGAACAGCCGGAGCATCCGTGCTCGTCCACGCCGGGGCGGGTGCCGCATAGGGTTCCTGCTGCATCCGCGACGAGGGCGTGATGGTGACGCCCTTCTCGCCCGTACCATCACGCGCAATCTTTTCGGTATATGAGGCTGACTTCGCGGCCGAGATTTCGAAACGGGTCTCGCCCTCGAAGATCTTGATCGAGCCGACGTCATTGCGCGTCACGCCGCCGGCCTTGCAGATGAGCGGCAGAATCCATTTCGGATCGGCCCTGTCCTTGCGGCCAACCGACAGCGAGAACCAGACAGAACCCGTCATGTCCTCGCGCTCGCGCTTCACCGTTTCACGGGGGCTCGTTGCGCCCACCTTGCCGCGATCGCCCTTTCCGGTGCCTGTCGGAACCAAAACGTGCGAAATGTCCTCGGGCGCGGGCCGTGTGGCGATCTGCTGGCGGAGATAGGCGGCGGCCAGCTGTTCCGAAGACATGCGGGCCAGCAATTCTGCGACGAAGGGTGCCTCCGTTTCATCAGGCGGGAGCGTCGCCTCCGCGGCTTTCAGCATATGCTCGCGGTTGCGTTCATCGATCTCGGCGGCAGTCGGCGCGGCGCGCGATGTGGCCTGGACGTTGGCGATATCGAGAACCCGGCAGGCCGCGGCAAAGCGGCGGACCGGCACGATCAGAACGCACACGCCCTTGCGCCCTGCCCGCCCCGTGCGGCCCGACCTGTGCAAGAGAATATCCGGATTGGTCGGCACATCCGCATGGATCACGAGATCGAGGTTCGGCAGATCGATGCCGCGCGAGGCGACATCGGTTGCCACACAAACGCGCGCACGGCCATCGCGAATCGATTGCAGCGCGTTTGTCCGGTCGGCCTGCGAGAGCTCGCCCGAGAGCGCCACCACGGTGAAGCCGCGGTTGGCGAGCCGTGCCGTCAAGTGATTGACGGCTTCGCGCGTGTGGCAGAACACGAGGGCGCTGCCGCTGTCGAAATAGAGCAGCGTGTTGATGACGGCGTTCTCGCGCTCGTGCGATTGCGCGACCACCATCTGGTATTCAATATCGGCATGACGTTCGGCGGCAGCCGTGGCGGTGACGCGCACGGCATCGCGCTGAAAGGTTTTTGCGAGCTGGGCGATGGTTTTTGGCACTGTGGCCGAGAACATCAGTGTACGGCGTTCTTCGGGCGCCGCGGCAAGTATGAATTCGAGATCTTCGCGAAAGCCGAGGTCCAGCATTTCGTCGGCTTCGTCGAGCACCACGGCCTTGAGGTTGCTTAAGTCAAGCGAGCCCTTGGTGATATGATCACGCAGGCGGCCCGGCGTTCCCACCACGATGTGGGCGCCGCGATCAAGCGCGCGGCGCTCTTTCCGCATGTCCATGCCGCCCACGCAGGAGGCGGTAATGACGCCTGCATCGGCATAGAGCCAAGTCAGTTCGCGCTGGACCTGAAGGGCGAGCTCGCGCGTGGGTGCAATGATGAGGCCCAGTGGGCGCTCTGCCTGTGCGAAGACGCCCAATTGCCCGAGCAGCGTGGGCGCGATTGCCAATCCGAAGGCCACGGTCTTGCCGGAGCCGGTTTGCGCTGAAACCAGAAGGTCCTTTCCTTCCGTCGGGCTTTCGAGCACGGCGATCTGAACGGGTGTGAGCGTTTCAAAGCCTTGCCGCGCAAGTGCGGTTGCCAAGGCCGGATGCAGCGCATCGGCGTTCGAGAGCTGGTCGGCAAGTGTCATGAGCGGGCAACCTTCTGGTGCGGGCGGACGTAGCGCCGGCGCATTATCACGCAATATTGGCAGGGCTATGCCCGAGTTTGGCGGCAAATGCACCCTGACAGTTTAAAAACCCCCATCGGGCAAGCTTTACTTCGAACAGGAGCTTACGTGCCCCAGGGCGACACCAGCGCCAAACGCCGCAATTGTCGAAAAGGCTGACATGGGCCTGTATATGCAGGGCGTTGCGTCTCGCAATCTGCCCGCGCTTCATGGCGCTATGGGAAACGCTGGGCATTACACCATCGTTGAGCCAGTGCCACACGAAGCCGGAGACCGAATTCATTCCGATCAATGTCGGCACCTGCTATCGTCGGCACGTTGCGTAAAATGCCTGGAACGAGGCGACCGGACGGCGGGAATTTACCCGCCATCCGGTGACCGTTCCGTGTCACGTCAGAGAATGAAGTCGGCGTCCGCCGGCGTGAAGGTGCCGTCTACGACGATCCGGAACTCGGCATCCAGATCGCCATCGGTGTTACCGTAGATCATCGTGTTTCCGCCGACACTCTCGAACCGGAGCTGCCCCGCCGCAGTGAAGGCGTTGCCGTCGATGAAATCGAAAGCCTGATTGCCGGCCGTGCCGGAAACAGAATCGATGTCCGACAGATCGATCAGGTCAGACCCCTGATCGAAATCGAGGATCACATCGCTGCGATTGCCAAGACGCGAGTCGTTGATGCTGTCGAAATCAAACGTGTCGGCGCCATCGTCACCCTGCAGCACGTCTTTGCCGCGGCCGCCGTTCAACAGGTCATCGCCTTCCCCGCCGATCAGATCGTCCGCGCCTGTGCCACCTTGCAGCGTATCACGCCCAAGGCCGCCGAGGAGTATATCCCGGCCCGCGAGGCCAGAAAGATTGTCATTGAAACCGGAGCCGAACATCACGTCATCATTACCGGTGCCGCTCACGTCAAGCGCGCCGGAATTTGCGTAGACGAAGTCCTGCGATATCAGCTCGCCGGCCTGCACGTCCGCGATGGTGAGGAAGTGGTTTTCACCGTCGTAGTAGGCATTGATATAGGCATCGCCAAAGCCATCGGTGCGGAACAGTTCTTCGAGCTGGCTGAAATCCGATACCCCCCAGGCGCTGACGTCAATGCGGTCGATGCCGAGTGTGAAATCGCCGATCCAGTCATCGCTGAAAACATTGGCGCGGCCGCTCGTGAAGAAACGGTCGGCGCCCGCACCTCCCCAGAGATCATTTATTCCAGTACCGCCCCAGAGAAAATCGTCACCCGTATTGCCGAAGATATCGTCATCGCCGCTATCGCCGTAAAGATCGTCGTCTCCGGCAAAGCCGCGGATC
This sequence comes from Aestuariivirga sp., assembly GCA_046594995.1. GTDB lineage: Bacteria > Pseudomonadota > Alphaproteobacteria > Rhizobiales > Aestuariivirgaceae > Aestuariivirga. The sequence goes on along the minus strand of JBKJQU010000448.1, from coordinate 1,991 downwards.
AGATCATCGCCGCCTCTGCCTTCGATGATGTCCCGGTAACGTGTGCCTGTGATGATTTCAGAGTCGCTGGTTCCGACGAAGGTTGCCATTTTACGGTCTCCTCACTGTAAGTTGTATCGACTGGCACTCTAGGGTTACATGCCGGTCATTAGCGTTGAAGCGCCAAGGCGTAAGGATAGTTCCTGCTGGCAGGTAAAAAGTTGCGCCGAACCTGCCGCGTGACTAGGGTTGCAGCGTCTCGATATAGTCGAGCAACTGTTCGATGCGGCGTTCCACGGTGCGATCATCTCCTTCGGCACCGCCCAGTTCCTCCGCGCCCTCGACCTTAAACCAGGCGCCCCAGACCGGCATTTCGCGCTCCATGTGGCCGGGAAGCTGGTCGCGGCCGTCGATCATGCGAAGCAGTTTGTCGCGCGGGAATTCGCCATACTTGACCTTGAGGGCGGTAAGGTCTGGTGGCTGAACCTCGAGGTCAGCGGCCTTGGGGCCATTGCCCAAGCCATCCTCGCCATGGCAGCTGGCGCAGTAAAGATTATAGTCATGCTCGCCGGAAAAGCCTTGTGCCGCCAGAGGTGATGCAGCGGCAAGGAAGGTTAGTAGCGCGAGGCAGGATAGAGCAGCGGTCTTGTCCATGTGACAGACTCCCAAATCAGGCCTCGTTCCCGAAAACCACTATGGGGTCAGGACCGCGCCTGGATCAACAGCCGTGTTTCAGGTGGCGGCCTTGAGCTGCACGCTTTCACCACAACCGCAAGCCGAGATCTGGTTCGGGTTGTTGAAGACGAAGCCGGATTTCAGCGTGGATGACTGGAAGTCCATCTCGGTGCCGAGCAGGAACATCATGGCCTTGGCATCGACCAGCACCTTCACGCCCTTGTCTTCCACCACTTCGTCGAAGGGCTTTTGGTCCTCAGCCCATTCCATCGTATATTCCATGCCGGCACAGCCGCCGTTCTTGACGCCGATGCGGAGGCCCACGACAGGCTTGTCCGATCTGGCCATGATGTCGCGCACACGGTCGGCGGCGGCATCGGTCAGCTGCATGATCTGGGGGCGCGGACGGGGGGTCGCGGAAGCCATGGCTCAGTTCCTTACCACATGTTCAGTGCGACGCGGGCCTCATCCGACATCCGGCTGTGGTCCCAGGGAGGATCGAAAACGATGGTGGCACGGCAGCTGGCAACTCCGGCCACGGTCGAAACGGCATTTTCCACCCAGCCCGGCATGTCGCCCGCCACGGGGCAGCCGGGGGCGGTCAAGGTCATCTCGATTGCGACGTTGCGGTCATCATCGATGTCGACCTTGTAGATGAGGCCCAGCTCGTAGATGTCCACCGGGATTTCGGGGTCGTAGACGGTTTTCACGGCCGCTACGATATCATCCGTCATGCGGGCAAGCTCGTCTGCTGGAATGGCCGAGGGATTCGGCGCATTCTCTGCGGGCAGCATTTCTGTGGCGGCGTCCATCATCCGAATATCCTCCGGGCAGAGATAAGCGCTTCCGCCAGAACATCAACCTCTTCCAGGGTGTTGTACATGGCGAAAGACGCACGGCACGTGGCGGTGACACCGAAGCGCTGGAGCAGCGGCTGGGTGCAGTGTGTTCCGGCGCGGACAGCGACGCCCGAACGGTCAATCACGGTTGCAACATCGTGGGCATGCGCCCCTTCCATGTTGAAGGAGACGATAGCGCCCTTGTTCCTGGCGCGGCCGAAGATGCGAAGCGAATTGATATCGGAGAGGCGCTCCATGGCGTAGTCCCGCAGCTTCGCCTCATGTGCTGCAATGTTATCAAGGCCGATATCGCGCATATAATCCAGCGCGGCGCCGAGGCCGATGGCTTGCACGATGGCGGGCGTTCCGGCTTCGAAGCGATGCGGCGGGTCATTGTAGGTGATGACGTCGGTGGTGACTTCCGCGATCATCTCGCCGCCTCCCTGATAGGGCGGCATCTTCGCCAGCAAATCCTTCTTCCCGTAGAGCACGCCGATG
>JBKJQU010000415.1:0-10639 GCA_046594995.1 Aestuariivirga sp. | reverse complement strand
ACAGCACGATGTCGCCAGCCTTGACGACGATCGGGATCAGCTTGCCTGCTTCATCGCGGCCACCGGGGCCAACGGCGATGATCTCGCCCTGCATCGGCTTCTCCTGAGCGGTTTCGGGGATGATGATCCCACCCTTGCTCTTGGTGTCTTCTTCGACGCGCTTGACGACGACGCGGTCGTGCAACGGACGGAACTGCATGGGATCATCCTTCAAATGAATGTGGGTTCGCGAGGCACAAGCCTGCGCGGTCAGCGATGGCCGCTGTTCACTGTAATGCTGAGGAAAGCAATCGATTGGCGCTCAAAGCAAGTGAGTGCCAATGCACTCTTTTCAAATGGGCTATTGAAGGCGAACAAGCAAGGGAAAACGGGAAATGAAGCCTTCAGCCGCAATTTAAGGGGCTGTGCTTCGGAACGGAAGCAAACGGTGCGCCATTCCGTGCGATGACGTGATGCCGGAATAAAAATAGCGCCGGTGCAAGCACCAGCGCTACATGACGTCCATCAGTCCCCGCCACCGGAATTTCCGGGGGCGGAGAGAAGGGAATCCCGTTCTCAGTCTGCCGACTGAAGCTTATCTGCCGACAGCTTTCCGCTGCGCTTGTCGGTTGCGACTTCGTAGGAAATCTTCTGGCCTTCGTTGAGGCCGCTCATGCCAGCACGCTCTACGGCGCTGATATGAACGAAGACATCCGTGCCGCCGGAAGCGGGCTGAATGAAGCCGAAGCCCTTCTGGGCGTTAAACCACTTTACGGTACCTGTTTGCATGTTCGTTCCTTTCAAGATGCGAGTGCACGGCTGGCTTCATGCACATGCATGGCACAGCCGATCGATGTTCTGGAAGTCAGGGGGTGGTGTCGGTGCACTTGCATTGAAGGGCGCGTAGCCAAGCCAATCGGTCAACAATCGATACACGCCATATGATGGTTGAATGAGGCAAGAGCAAGACAATAAAACGGGTCCAGCGAAAATTCACACGGAATACCGGTGTGAACTCATGTAAGCTTGGCCGATGGATACTTCATTTATCTCCAGGGCAATCGAAGGCCAGCATCTGATCTGGAACCGGTCGGCGGCGCGCGGCCGTGATGCCCTTCGCGGACTTGTTGCAACCCGGATGACTCCGCTGTTCTTCTTCCTCGACTTCGTGATCTACCCGCCGCTGATCGTTTACTTCCTGCTTGCCGGCTTCAGTGTCCGCAGCCTTGACATGTTCCTTCAATCGCTGGCGGCCTTCGTGCTGGCCCTGGTGGCATGGTCGCTGGCAGAATATCTCGTGCACCGTTTCGTCCTGCATCATGTGCCGCTGTTCGAAGCCATGCATGATGCCCATCATGACGCGCCGCGCGCACTGATTGGAACACCAACGCTGTTGTCGCTGGCCGTCTTCATGGGCCTTGCCTACTGGCCTCTTCTAGAGGTCTCGGGCAGGCAGATTGCATCCGCATGGATGGCCGGGCTCCTGGGTGGATACCTGGCTTACATTGTCGCGCATTTTGCCATTCATCACTTCGGCAGCAGCGGATACGGCTGGGCAAAGACCCTGAAGCGTCACCACGGCCTGCATCATCACCACAATGGCGGCATCAATTTCGGGGTGACGAGCAGGTTTTGGGATCGCGTTTTCAGGACCTTGGCACTGTGATCGTCATCAGCACGATATAGACCGATGATAGCAGACCCTTCGATGCCAGGCGTAGCGCGATGTAGATGCCAAGCGGGATCTGGATCGCCAGCACCAGCACCAGCAGCGAGAAGCCGAGGCTACAGGCGGCCGCGCCATAGAATTCACGCGAGGTGAGTACTTCGCCAAACCAGGCCGTGCCGACCCAGACGAAGCTCTTGCCCGCAGACGCATCATGCCGCGAGTAACAGGCGAAGAACACCGTCCGCAATCTCGCAACTGCGAAGCAGGGCCCTTGCGATGTTTAGTGAAATCCTGTTCATTAAACATATTCACTAAACACAGGACGCCACGATGGCCCCTCCCCTGGAACTTCTGATCGACACGCTTGCCCAGCGCATCATCGCGGCGGCGGAGGAATTGACGGAGCTCGATTCCGCCATCGGCGATGCCGACCATGGCCTCAACATGAAGCGCGGCTTCGAGGCGGTGCTGGCCGGCAAGGCAGATATTCTGGCAAAGCCACTCCCCGAGGCGCTGAAGGCGATCGGCATGACGCTGGTGATGAAGGTGGGCGGCGCATCGGGTCCGCTCTACGGCACGTTGTTCATGTCGCTCGGCAAGGAACTTCCCGCCGATCCCACGGCGGCAGATGTGGCGCGCGCTCTTTCTGCCGCCGTCGAGGCCGTCAAGGCGCGCGGCAAGGCGGATTTCAACAACAAGACCATGCTTGATGTGCTGGGGCCGCTTGCAACGCATCTTTCCGGCGATGCGAGCTTCGCCAGCATCCGCGCGCTGGCAGACCAGAGCGCCAAGGCAACCATTCCCATGAAGGCGATCAAGGGCCGCGCCTCGTTCCTCGGCGAGCGCTCCATCGGCCACATGGACCCCGGCGCACGCTCGAGCCAGATCATGATCGAAACGATATGCGATGTACTGGAGCGACAATCATGACTGTTGGCATCGTCATTGTGTCTCATTCCCCCGATGTCGCCAGAGGCGCTGCCGACATGGTGCGCCAGATGGTGGGCGATGACGTGCCGCTGGGCTTCTGCGGCGGCAACCCCGATGGCGGGCTCGGCACATCGGTTGAAAAAATTCTCGCCGCTATTGATGCCGCATGGTCGGAAGACGGCGTTGCGATTCTCGTCGACCTTGGCGGGGCGGAAACCAACAGCGAGATGGCAATCGAGATGCTGCCTGAAGACCGGCAATCGAAGATCGTCATCTGCAATGCGCCGGTGGTCGAAGGTGCCGTGATGGCGGCGACCGAAGCCTGGGGCGGCGGATCGCTCGCCGATGTGAAGCGCACGGCAGAGGAGCTTTCACCGCAATGAGCGAGTGGATTTCAGGATCGGTTGTGATCACCCATGATGTCGGCCTTCACGCCCGGCCTTCGGTGAAGCTGACAAAGGTGGCCAAGGGCTTTTCTTCCGCGCTTGAGATTTCCGGCAGTGCGGATGGCCCGTGGATCGATGCGAAAAGCATCGTGAAGGTGATGGCGATGAAGGCGAAGCAGCATTCGGCCTTGCATGTGCGCGCGTCCGGCACCGATGCCGCGGCGGCGGTCGAGACCATCACATCGCTCGTCACGCGCGATTTCGACGAAGCGGGACATGGTCACTGAATCCAAGGGAATCACGGCATCGGATGGTCTCTTCATGGGGCCGGTGCGGCATCTCTCTCATGCTCAGAGCGCGCGTATCGCAACGGGCGACCCCGCTGCCGAGCGTGAAGCATTGCAGGTGGCGCTGGCACAATCGATCTCTGACCTCGGCGAGCTTATGGGCCGGGTCGAGGGCGAAGCCGCCGGCATCCTCGGCTTTCAGGTGGCAATGCTGGAGGATGAGGCGCTTTCGGCACCGGCAATGACAGCGATTGCCGAAGGCGTTGCGGCTGATGCGGCATGGTCGCAAGCCATGGCCTCCGAAATCGCCGGTTATGAATCCTCCGTGGATGATTATTTCCGGGCACGCGCGGCGGACTTGAAGGACATGCGCGACCGTGTGCTGCGCCACCTGAGCGGCGAGAACGAAGCAGGCGCTGCGAGCGGCATGGTGCTGATGGGCGATGACCTCGCCCCCACGGCGTTTCTCGAAACCGACTGGTCGAAGGGCGGCGCCATTGCCTTGACCAGGGGAAGTGCTGCCAGCCATGTGGCGATGCTGGCGCGGGCACGCGGTGTGCCGATGGTCGTGGGCGTCAATGATGAGCGGATGCTCACTGCCTGTTCTGCAATCGTCGATGGAACGCGTGGTATCGTCATCGCCGATCCGGACGAGGATGCACAGTCGTCCTTCAGCCGTGATCACGCGCAGCAGGCCGCACGGCATGATGCCGAAAGGCTGTTCCTCTTCGAGCCCGCGCGGCGGAAGGATGGCAGCACGATCGATATTCTCATCAACATCGCCGGTGTCGAGGAGCTAGACCTTATCGACGTTCGCTGCTGTGACGGCATCGGTCTCATGCGCTCCGAGTTCCTGTTCCGCGATGGCGCGCCATTGCCCGATGAGGAGCAGCAGTATCGTGCCTACCGGCGCTTCGTCGAATGGGCGGAGGGGCGGCCCGTCACCATCCGCACGCTCGACATCGGGGGCGACAAGCCCGTCACTGGGCTCACGCCATCGGGCGAATCCAATCCTTTCCTCGGGCTTCGCGGCGTGCGCCTCACACTGGCGCGCGAGGATGTGTTCCGCACGCAGCTGCGCGCCCTCGCGCGCGCTGGCGTACATGGAAACCTGAAAGTCATGATTCCGATGGTGACGGTTCCGGAAGAACTTTCACGCAGCGCCGAACTTCTCGACTCCTGCATTGAAGTTCTGAAATCTGAAGGCATCGCCTGTGCACGCCCGCCGCTCGGCATCATGGTCGAGGTTCCAGCCGTTGCCGTGGCGCCGGACCTCTTTGCCAAGGCAGCCTTCTTCTCCATCGGCTCCAATGACTTGACGCAATATGTCACCGCCTCCTCGCGCGATGACGAGCGGGTGGCCTCCCTCAACGACTGCGGGCACCCGGCCGTCACACGGCTCATCGCGGCTGTGGCGCGATACGGACGCGAGAACGGCATTCCCGTCAGCCTCTGCGGCGACATGGCGAGCGACACGCGGCATCTGAAAACGCTTCTCGATTGCGGTCTCACCTCGCTCTCGGTTGCGCCCTCGCGCGTTGCCCGCATCAAGGCGGCGCTGGCGGAGATCTAGACGATGGCAGACGCCGCACTGCGCGAACTTTCTCCCGCCGATGCAGTTTCGGCCTACAAGCGCCTGCTCGGCGAAATCATCGACCGGCGGCCATCGGGCACACGCCAGAGGCTGGCCACGGCACTGGCCAAGAACCGCAGCTTCGTCAGCCAGATCGCCAATCCGGCCTATGCAACGCCCATCCCCGCAAGCCATCTCGACCTCGTCTTCGAGGTCTGCCATTTTTCAGCGCCTGAGCGCGCCGAGTTCACGAGGCTCTATGCCCTGGCGCATCCGAAGCGCGCGATGGCGGAAGGACAAAGGCGCTCGATTCTGGCCGTGCATCTCCCCGACCTGGGCGATGACGACAGGAACAGAAAACTGCACGGCCTCGTCAGCGGCTTCGTGCGGCAGATCGTGAAGCTGATCGATGAAGACAACGGGAAGGTGAAACGGCGATGAAGAAACTTATCAATGACGTCGGCAATGTTCTGACCGAAAGCCTCGATGGCTTTGTCGCCGCACACGGCGATATCGTGAGCCTCGGGGCCGAGCACAAGTTCGTGCGGCGGAAAGTGCTGAAGCCCGGCAAGGTGGGGCTGATCTCGGGTGGCGGTTCCGGCCATGAGCCGCTGCATGCGGGCTTCGTTGGCTCAGGCATGCTCGATGCGGCCTGCCCCGGCCAGGTCTTCACGTCACCGACGCCCGACCAGATGATGGCGGCGGCGGACGCGGTCGATGACGGCGCGGGCCTCCTCTTCATCGTCAAGAACTACGAAGGCGACGTCATGAATTTCGAGATGGCGCGCGAGATGAGCGGGCGCGAGATCGAGACCGTCATCACGGATGACGACGTGGCGGTCGAGAACTCGCTTTACACCACAGGCCGCCGCGGCGTTGCCGGAACGCTCGTCGTCGAGAAAGTTGTTGGCGCTGCGGCAGAGCAAGGCACGGATGTGAAGTCGCTCAAGGCACTGGGCGATCACGTCAACAAGGCCACGCGCTCGATGGGTGTGGCGCTGACAAGCTGCACGGTGCCTGCCGCGGGAAAACCTACATTCCAGCTCAGCGATACCGAAATGGAAATGGGCGTCGGCATCCATGGCGAGCCGGGGCGGCGGCGCGTGAGCCTCCGCAGCGCGAACGAGATCGCGGAAGAACTGGTCGCTGCCATCGCAGGCGATCTCAATGCGAGAGGCGATGCGCTGCTCTTCGTCAACGGGTTTGGCGGCACGCCCGCGATGGAGCTTTATCTCATGTATCACGCGGCGGAAGTGCAGCTTGCAAAGCACGGCATCAAGGCCGCGCGTTCGCTCGTCGGCAATTACGTCACCTCGCTCGACATGGCGGGCTGCTCGATCACGGTCACGATGCTGGACGACCAGATCACAAAGGGCTGGGATGCACCCGTCCACACCCCGTCGCTGCGCTGGGGGCTTTGATGGATGTCTTGTTTCGCAATACAGAAGGGCCGGTCTCATGTCTTCGCCCCGCGCGAGCGGGGACGCTATCATGCTCCCTCTACCTGTGGCCCAGCAAATTCTCCGCAGTAAAGGCCTCGTCCAGCTGCGCTTCCGTCATGAGGCCCTGGGCCAGCACCACGTCGCGGATCGAGCGCCTGCTCTTCAAGGCCTCCTTCGCCACGCGGCTGGCCTCGGCGTAGCCGATATAGGGGTTGATGGCGGTGACGGTCACAAGCGAGCCTTCGAGCAGTTCGCGGCAGCGCTCGCGATCGGCCTCGATGCCGATGATGCATTTCTCGCGCAATGTCACCATGCCGCGCATCAGCATGCGCATCGACTGCAGGATGTTCAGCACGATGACGGGCTCCATGGCGTTCAACTGAAGCTGGCCCGCCTCCGCCGCCATGGTGACGGTCAGGTCGTTGCCGATCACCTGGTAGGCGATCTGATTGACGACTTCCGGAATGACTGGATTGACCTTGCCCGGCATGATGGAGGAACCGGCCTGCACCGCAGGCAGGCGGATTTCGCCCAGACCTGCGCGAGGGCCCGAGTTGAGGAGCCGCAGATCGTTGCAGATCTTCGAAAGCTTCACCGCGATGCGCTTCAGCACGCTGGAAAACGTGATGAAGGCGCCGAGATCGGACGTCGCCTCGATCAGGTCGGCGGCCGGCACCATCGGCACGCCCGAAATCTCCGCCAGATGATGGATGACGAGGGCTGAATAGCCTTCGGGCGTGTTGATGCCGGTGCCGATCGCGGTGCCACCGAGGTTCACCTCGCGCAACAGGTTCGCGAATTCCTTCAGCCGCTCGATGTCTTCTCCGATCGTCACCGCGAAGGCGCGGAACTCGGAGCCAAGCCGCATCGGCACGGCATCCATCAATTGCGTGCGGCCCACCTTGATGACGTCGTCGAACTCGACAGCTTTTGCCAGCAGCGCGTCTTTCAGAAGCTGCTGGCTCTCGATCAGTTCGGGGCAGGCGCGCAGCACGGTGAGGCGCACCGCGGTCGGGTAGACGTCGTTCGTCGATTGCGACAGGTTCACATGGTCGTTGGGATTTACTACCGCATAATCGCCCCGCGCCTTTCCCAGCAGTTTCAGCGCGATATTGGCGATCACCTCGTTGGTGTTCATGTTGGTCGAGGTGCCCGCACCTCCTTGCAGCATGTCGACCACGAACTGGTCATGCGCGTCGCCCGCGATGACGAGATCGCAGGCGGAAATGATGGCGGAGGCGATCTCGGGTTTCAGCACGCCCAGCGCGCGGTTGGCCATGGCGGAGGCCTTCTTCACCATGGCGAGCGACTGGACGAATTCGGGATAATGCCCCAACAGGATGCCGGTGATCGGAAAATTCTCCACCGCGCGCGCGGTGTGGATGCCGAAATCGGCATCCGCCGGGATCAGCATCTCGCCGATTGAATCATGCTCGATCCGCGTCTTGCCCATGTTCTGATTCTCCAGCCTTGTGGACCAGCCCGCAGTTTAGCCTAAATTTTTTGGCAACGGAGGGGTGATTGCGAAACCCGAAGATTGTCCTGTAGTGTGGTTCATAGGGTAGATCGGACCACCCGCAGAAGAAAAGCAGCAATCCCCGAAAACACAAGAGGAGAACCAATGGATCGCCGTAACTTCATCCGCTCGGCCGGTGTTGCCGCCGCAGCCGTTCCCGCCCTTGCAGCACCCGCCATCGCGCAGTCGATGCCCGAGCTCAAGTGGCGTCTCACCTCCAGCTTCCCGAAGTCGCTCGACACCATCCACGGTGCTGCCGACACGTTCGCCAAGGCCGTATCGGAGGCGACCGACGGCAAGTTCCAGATCCAGATCTTCCCGCCCGGCGAGCTTGCGCCCGCTTTCGAGGCGGCGAACGAGGTTGGCAAGGGCTCGGTCGAGATGTGCCACACGGCGAGCTATTACTTCTGGGGCAAGGACCCGACCTATGCGCTGGGCACCGCCGTGCCCTTTGGCCTCAATGCCCGCCAGCAGAACGGCTGGATGTATCATGGCGGCGGCGTGGACCTCATGAACGAGTTCTACACGACGCAGAATCTCGTCGGCTATCCGTGCGGCAATACGGGTGCCCAGATGGGCGGCTGGTTCCGCAACGAAATCAAGTCGGTGGCCGATCTCCAGGGCCTGAAGTTCCGGGCCGGGGGCTTTGCCGGCAAGGTGCTGTCGAGGCTCGGCGTCGTGCCGCAGCAGATTCCCGGCGGCGAAATCTATCCCGCGCTTGAAAAGGGCACGATCGATGCCGCCGAATGGGTGGGCCCCTATGACGACGAGAAGCTCGGCTTCTACAAGGTCGCAAAGTACTACTATTATCCCGGCTGGTGGGAAGGCGGCGCCATGCTGCACATCCTCATCAATTCCGCCAAGTGGGCGGAACTGCCACCCGCCTACCAGTCGATTGTCAGGACGGCGGCGATGGCGGCGAACTCCGACATGCTGGCGAAATACGATGCCCGCAACCCGGCGGCGCTGAAGGCGCTGGTCGCTGGCGGTGCCGTGCTGAAGCCATTCCCGGCGGACGTGATGGATGCCTGCTTCAAGGCGGCGAACGAAACCTATGCGGAAATCACGGCCTCGAACCCAGGCTTCAAGAAGGTCTATGATTCGATGACGGCCTTCCGCGCCGATGCCTTCCTGTGGCAGCAGGTGTCGGAAGCGACCTACGACAACTACATGATGGGCCAGCAGCGCAAGAAGCAGCTCTGAGTTCAGACGGCATCACATCGGAAGGGCCCCTTGATGGGGCCCTTTCAATTTCAGTCGAAGGATGGCGGCGGCGGAACACCGCTGCCGTCGTCGCCCGTGTCCATCGTCGGTATCTCGATTTCGATGGTGTTGGGATCGACCTTCGGCCCCGTATCGGGAATGACGATGCCGGGGAACATCACGACAACAGCGATCATCACGACCTGGAGCAGGATGAAGCCGACGGCACCGCGATAGATCTGCGTCGTGCTGATTCCCGAAATCTTCAATCCCGTCACCTTGTCGATATAGGCGGCAACGGGCGCCACAGAGCGCATGTAGAACAGCGCAAAGCCGAAGGGCGGCGTCAGGAAACTGGTCTGCAGGTTCACCCCGAGGATGACGCCGAACCATACGAGGTCGATGCCGAGTTTTGCCGCCACGGGCGCCAGCAGCGGCACCACGATGAAGGCGATCTCGAAAAAATCGATGAAGCAGCCCAGTACGAAGACGAGGACGTTCACCGCCAGCATGAAGCCCAGCACGCCGCCTGGAACGGTAAGGAAGAGTTCCTCGACCCAGACATGTCCGTTGATGCCGTAGAATGTCAGCGAGAAGACGCGGCTGCCGATCAGGATGAAGAGCACGAAGCAGGAGAGCCTGGTCGTGGCGTCCAGCGCTTCGCTCAGCAGGCCGAGACCCAGGCGGCGCCTTGCAAGTGCCATGGCCAGCGCGCCCGCGGCACCCATGGCACCTCCCTCGGTGGGCGTGGCAATCCCAAGGAAGATCGTTCCCAGCACGAGGAAGATCAGGGCCAGCGGCGGCACCAGCACGATGATGACGCGCTGGGCAAGATCGGAGAGAAAGCCGAGCGTCATCGTCTTGTCGGCCAGCGCAAAGGCATAGGCGGCAGTAACGGCAATCGCAGCCGCCCAGATCCCCGCGCCGTCTGCGATCATGGACGCGAGCAGCCAGTAGCAGGCGAAAGCGAGACCAATCGCCGCGATGACGACGGTCAGAAGCGGCCAGGCGCTGCCCTTCAGCGTACGCGCCTCAAGCGGCAAGGCCGGCATCTTCTGCGGACTGACGATCGAGACCACGAGCACATAGGCACAGTAAAGCGCGGTGAGCAGAAGGCCGGGGATCAGCGCGCCCGCATACATGTCGCCAACCGAGCGGCCCAGCTGGTCGGCCAGCACGATCAGCACGAGGGAGGGCGGAATGATCTGGGCCAGCGTGCCCGATGCCGCAATCACGCCCGTTGCCAGCGGACGGTCATAGCCATAGCGCATCATGATGGGGAGCGAGATCAGCCCCATGGCGATGACGGAGGCCGCGACGACGCCGGTTGTCGCCGCCAGCAGCGCGCCCACGAGGATCACCGCATAGGCCAGGCCGCCACGGATGGGACCGAAGAGCTGGCCCACGGTATCGAGCAGGTCTTCCGCCATTCCGGATTTTTCGAGGAGGATTCCCATGAAGGTGAAGAAGGGAATGGCCAGCAGGGTATCGTTCCGCATCACGTCGAGAACGCGGCCCGGCAGCGTGCCGAGCAGCGGCCAGGAAAGCGAGATCTCGTTCGAATAGGGCGAGAGTTCCACCGCGATGATGAAGAACAGCAGGCCGTTGAAGGCCAGCGAAAAGGCCACCGGATAGCCCAGCAGCAGGAAGCCGA
>JBKJQU010000430.1:0-9095 GCA_046594995.1 Aestuariivirga sp. | reverse complement strand
GGGATGCCGAACGGATTTTCGACAGCTACTGGAACAGCGAAGCTGCCTTGCCGATCCGGCAGTTGCACCGGATCAAAAAGCCGAAGCTGAGGAACCTGCGCGTCCGCCTGAGATCCTATTGCCGCACCAGCCGCGCTACGGAGTTTCTTCGCATGGCAAGTTGTCGCGAGGATGAAGAACATTCAGTTGAAGCGCTGGAAAAACTCAGCTGGATTGCCGCAGTTGAAGTGATCGCAGATCCCCCTGAAAAAGCCTCTGGCAAGGCCCGCGCGCAGTGGCTTGGTCAGCGGATCAATCATTTGATAAGTTCAGCCAGCAAGAGCCTGTGCGTAATTTCACCGTACTTCATTCCGGGCGAGGCTGGCGCCAAGACAATGGCAGACCTCGCCTCACAAGGCGTGGACGTTCGCATCCTGACAAATTCTCTTGCGGCGACCGATGTCATCGCCGTTCATGGCGCCTATGCGCGCTACCGGAGATGGCTGGTCAGAAACGCTGTTATGTTGTTCGAGCTGAAGCCAGAACCCGGACGCCATCGCGCCTCGCTGTTTGGTTCCAAAACCGCCAGCCTCCACACCAAGGCGCTGCTGGTCGATGATGAGCTTGGGTTCATCGGCTCGTTCAATCTCGATCCACGTTCACTGTCGATCAATACCGAGATGGGCATCCTGTTTCAGTGCCCGGTTCTGGGCCGGAAGTTGCGGGTGATCTTTGAAACTCAAATATCACCCGAAATCAGTTATCGCGTGAAGGACGAAGACGGCGCGCTTCAATGGATAGACGAGCACATGGGGCAGCAGAGGCTCCACAGGAGCGAACCCGATGCACCATTGCGGCGGATCGTTCCGGCTATGGTGATCGCATGGCTACCAATCGAGTCGCAACTCTGACTTACGCGATGGATGGTGTCGACAGAAGCCAGAGACCAAAGGCCGTGAAAGCCACCATGAAGATCGCGAAGGGTGCCTCAAGTTTCAATGCAACTCCACGCAACGCTCCCTGCTGGATTGCAATTGCATGGGCAACTGCTACCCCGATGATGTGACCGGAGACGATGGCGCAAGTCTGAGCGGCAAAGATTGCCAAGGTACCTGAAGACGTGTTCTGGAATGATGCCGTGACGCGATAATGACCGAGGTTCAGAAGATTGGCGCCGTTGCCGACGGGATCATTGATCGCCAAAACCAGATACTGCAGGTTGACCAGCGTATCACTCAGGTAATGTGCGAAGTGGTAGGCAATCGAGATAGGAATCAGCGAGAATACGAATCGACCCATGTGGCCAGCAAGCGAACCTGGTCTTCCCGCCCAGCGCCATCCGAGTGCGATGCACGCCGCATAGATTGCGAAAAGACTCATGAATGATGCCGCAAGCCCAAGCGTGTTTGTAGATATCAGCGCGGTGCGGCCGGGGTACTCCAGTGGATTGAAGCCGGTGACTGCAAGCCACAAGAAGGTGTTGGCAAAGCCGTCAAACGATATTGAATTCAATGTGAGCAAAATGAACAGCGCGCCAGTCAGGGGAAGTGCCGGACTCGTGGCGAGCCCTGCACCGGGATACCGGAGTTCGACGTACCTTTCTCCACCCAATGGCGCTGCGGCACCGAGTTGTGACAGGAAGACACCGAAAGGATCCGCTTTGGACATCCAGACTTGGTTCCCAAACAGAAAAACCCCCAGTAATGTGAAGCCGACGTAAACCGACACCACAGTTGCGAGACGCGCGGGATCTTCCGGCGCAGGATAAACGAGTTGAAACCATGCGAAGGCTGCAAAGATCACGGCTGCCGGGACGTACTCCAGCCTGTGTGGAAATTTCAGAATGGGCTTTGCATTCGATACAGCGTGAATGCCTGAAAACGGATTGAACGCAGCCCAAAGGTTCCCAAACACCGGATGCAGCAACACGATGACCACCCACCAGAGGGTCCAAACCGTGAGCGGCAGGAGATTTTCTGCCGGATCATGCGGGCCGGCGAAGCCAATCCAGATCAGCGCAATCAGGATTGCAGCGCTTAGCAGGCTGAGACTCCTGGGCACTGCGACGGGAATTGTCAGTAATTTCCTCCGCGCGAAGATAGCTGTTCGAAAAACCCGGTCAGGCAGCAGAGAAACAGCAACGAAAGTGACCAGCACCGCGAAGGCTCCACCAAGAATGACGTAGTTGGTGGGAAGCAGGAGAACAAAGCCTCGCGCCGAACTGTGGGCAAGAGCGGAGGTGCTGGATGTCAGCGCAATCAGGATAAGCGCTGCGGCAATGCGCACGTCTCAGGCTCCGACGCCAACGTAGCGGTCGATCATGTGGCGGTTGGATTTCAGTTCATCCACCGCAACCGTTGCGGTCACACGGCCATTTTCCACGAAGGCAACGCGATCGGCTAACGAGAGCACAGCATCGACACGCTGCTCTACAAGGATCGTTGTCACACCGTGGCTCTTCAGGTCAATGACGGACTGCCGGATGCGCGCGATCATGGAGGGCATCAAGCCTTCCGTTGGCTCATCGAGCAGCAACACCTTCGGATCAATGCAAAGGGCGCGGGCCATGGCCAACATCTGTTGTTCGCCACCGCTCATGGTGCCCGCGCGCTGGTCGAGGCGTTCCTTCAGCAATGGGAAAAGTGTCAGCGCACGGTCGAGAACGTTCTGGCCGGAATTCCGGGTCATCAGCCCTATGCGCAGGTTTTCCATGACCGTCAGTTCGGAGAAAAGTCTCCTGCCTTGTGGAACATAACCGATGCCGAGGCGGGGTACTTCGTGAGCTGAAAGCTTCGTCAGGTCAATGCCATTGAGAATGATCCGCCCGCTCTTTGGCGGCACCAGGCCCATGATGGCTTTCAATGCCGTCGTCTTGCCCGCACCATTGCGGCCCAGAAGGCAGAGGATCTCGCCTGCTTCGAGCTTCAGGGAAAATGAACGGAGCACCTGAGCTGCGCCGTAGAAGCAGTCGATCTCCTGAATATCAAGCATCGGCCGATCCCAGATAGGCGTCTTGTACGGCCCTGTTCGCACGAATTTCCAGTGGCGTTCCTTCCGCCAGAATCTGGCCCCGGTCGAGTACCGTGATGCGGTGTGCAAGATCCATCACAACTGGCATGTTATGTTCGATGAGCAACACGGTTGCACTTTGCGACAGCGTACGGACCAGTGCGGTGAAGTTGGCGATCTCCAGATCGGACAGGCCCTGCGTTGGCTCATCCAGAATGAGAAGCCTTGGATGAAGTGCAAGACCCATTGCCACTTCGAGCAAGCGTTGATGGCCATATGCAAGTGTTCCAGCCACTTGGCCGGCGCGATCTGCCAGACCTACACGGTCGAGATAGTCAAGGCTTGCGTTTGCGCCTGGCCGATGAGCGGCAAGCGCCACGTTTTCAGCCACTGTAAGATTTGCGTAGATGCTTGTGATCTGGAACGTATAGGCAATGCCGCGTCGCACGCGCTTGAAAGCGGCAAGCTCCGTTATGTCTTCGCCTTCAAACAGCACATTTCCGGAACTTGGCACAAGGCGGCCTGAAATGAGGCTGACAAAGGTCGTCTTTCCAGCACCATTGGGGCCGATAACAGCGCGAACTTCACCTGCTGCCATCGTGAAGTTTACGTTCGACACAGCTTTCAGGCCACCGAAGCTGCGCGACAGATCGCGCGTTTCAAGCAAAGGTGTCATGGCAACCACTTCCAGTATCGCGAGCGAACCGTGCCCAGGATGCCTTTGGGAAAGAACAGCACGAGCATGATCAGGACTGCGCCCACCATGAGAAGGTTGGCATTGGTATAGGTCGAAGCAAGATCCACCAGCACGAACATCAGGCCAGTTCCGAGCACGGGGCCAAGTACCGTGGACGCCCCGCCGAGCAGTGTCCATAGCAAGGGATGGATTGAATACTGGATCGAGGCAAGCGTTGAGCCCGCATAGGCGAACATCAAGGCGTAGGTTGCACCGGCAAAGGCAGAAAGCGTGCCGGAAATGATGAAGGCGATCAGCTTGTAGCGCTCGACGTCATAGCCCAGCATGGAGGTGCGGCTTTCGTTCTCGCGGATGGCGATGAGGACATGCCCGAACTTCGAGCGCACGATCACGAGGCTCAGGACAATGGCGCCAGACAGGAAAGCGAGTGCCAGATTGTACCGGAGCAACGCATTCGTAAGATCAACCGGAAGTGCCAAAAATGTGAATTTCCGTATCATGTCGGGGATCACGATGCCTTCGTCTCCTCGCGTGTATTCGCCAAAATAGAGAATGGTAAGGAAGGCCGCCTGACTGAACATCAGCGTTACGATCATGAAGGCGACGCCGGTGGTGCGAAGCGTGATGGCTCCCATGACGAGCGAGAACATGAATCCCATGGCAATTGCGAAAGCGAATGCGCTTGGTGCGGACAGGCCCATCAGCGCGGTGCCAAGTGCGGCCGCGTAAAGCCCGGCCGCGAAGAACATGGCATGGCCGAGGCTAAGGAGCCCCGTATATCCAAACAGCAGATTGTAACCAACGGCAAAGATCGACAGAACCATGATGCGGGTGAGCATGAGCACGACGTAATCGCTCACAGCAAATTGCGCGAAGAATAACAACGCTACGACGGCTGCATGAAGAACGATCACGCGCGCCGTCACTTGGTCGCCACTCCAAAGAGGCCCTGAGGGCGCACCACCAGCACGAGTGCCACGGCGAGCGTTGCAATGATGGATGCGAGGGTAGGCGAGAAAAAGACCGAAATGATGCCATCAGCCATGCCGATGATGACGGCCGCAATGACGCTGCCCTTGATCGAGCCCAGTCCGCCAATGATGACAACAATGAAGCTCATGAGCAGCGGGTCGAGGCCCATGAGATAATGCGCCTGCTGTATTGGCACGATCAGTACGGCTGCAATGGCGACCAATGCCGCGCCCGCCACGAACACGGCGGAATACACGGTGTTGACCGGGATGCCGAAAGCCGTGGCCGTTTCACGGTCAAACTGCGTGACCCGCATGATGAGCCCATAGCGCGTGCAGGCCAGAACCCACCAGACACCAATCAATATCACGAGGGAGGCCACGACGACAAAGAGCTTGTAGCCGGGATATCCGAACCACGGAAAAACGATGCGATAGGTGAAGGGCGCAGCGACGGGTTTGGCATCTGCGCCAAAGACCGAGAGCGCCAGCTGCTGGATGACAAAGAGGAGGCCAATAGTCGCGACGATGGTGGCTTCCGGGTCATACTTGATGCGTCTAAGCAGCAGCCGCTCAGTGACAAAGGCCAGAAACCCCACCGCAGCAGGCGCCACGATCAGTGCCGCGATGAAACCTGCGAGTGGGCCACCCGCCACCATCTTCGCCGTCCACCAGGCCAGCATGGCCCCCAGCATGAAGAACTCGCCATGCGCCACATTCACAACTCTCATGACGCCGAAAACCAGCGACAATCCAAGGGCCGACAATGCCAGCACGGCTGCAGCCACGGTGCCCTCAAGGATGGCAAGGAGGAGATGCGGGAAAAAGGCCAAGGGGTTGAGATGCTCGCTCTACGTTTGACAGGTGTCCTCTCCCCGCTTGCACGGGGAGAGGACGATGTTCAGAGCGCCATCTTGGTGTAATCACCTTCAGGCTCGTAAAGACCTTCCTCGATCGTCGTACGGTAGACAACTTCGGCAACACCGCCTTTCACTTGCGTGATGTTCTGATGGCCAAAGCACTGGTGGATCTTGCCATTGAACTGCTTGTCTCCCTGCGGGTGTTCGTTGCCCTCTGCGAAGCTCGTCATCGCCTCCGTGGCCTCGATCAGCTTCGCCTTGTCGGCGGGGCTTTGATAGCCCGCACTTTCCATCGCCTTCTTCAGGATGAAAAGCGTCTCCCAGCAGCCGAACATGTGTGAGAAGGTGGAGATGTCAGCGGGATCGGAGACGCTGGCACCATTGGTGTCCACACCAACCTTCTCCCGATAGAATGTGTCATGCGGCGTCGGCGAGGCGCCCGCGAAGCGCGGATAGGCTTCCCAAAGATAGGATCCTTCAAGAAATTGAAGGCCGGGGCTTTTCAGGTCGACCGCTTCGAGACTGTCGATGAAACCGAACAGTGCGGGATGCTGCGAGCCAAAATGTTCGCCCAATTCCTTCACGAAGGTAAGCACGGCGGGACCGACCATCACGTGATAGATGACTTCCGTATCGGCAGGAATCTGCGGGAAGTAGCGGGTGAAGGAGGACTCGGTCGGCGGAATGGGGATCAGCGCGTTGACCTCGCCGCCCTGGGCCTTGATGGCGGCAGAGAAATAGTCACGGTGATCATGGCCGAAGGCGAAGTCCGGATAGATCATGCAAACCTTTTTGCCGACGTTCTTGGCAATCCACGGCGCCATGGCGATCACCTGGCTCTTCACGTCGGTGATGCCGGGCTGAAAGGTGTAGCGATTGAGACCGGTAGAGGCCACGTGATGGCCTTCCGATACCACGTAATAGGGAAGCTTCAACTCACCCGCACGAGGCGCGGAGCCCATCACCACGTGGCTGAACAATGTACCAAAGCCCACATCGCACTTGTGCTGGGTGGCAAACTTCTCGACGACTTCTGCACCGCGGCCGGGGTCCGTGCCGTCATCCTCCGCAATGATCTCGACAGGACGGCCATTGATACCGCCCTGCTCGTTGATGAGGGCGGCGGCCGCCGTTGTCGTTCGCTCGTACCACCGGCCATAGGAAGCTCCGATGCCGGTGCGATGCACCTGGAAGCCGATGCGGATGGGTTCCGATGACTGCGCCTGCACATAGCGCACGAAACCGGAGCTGGCGGTAAGGCCGGCGGCCGTTGCGGCACCTGCACCCAGAAGCTTCATGGCTCTGCGGCGCGAGAGGCCGGGCTTCTTCGGGACGATCAGCTTGGAACCGTTCATCGTATTATCCTCCTGATGTGTTTTGGGCCGTTGTGCAGCCATGTCCTTCCTGAGACGGAAGGCATCATAGCAAAAATGGGCCATCAGGATAGAGGTGGCGCGTGGGCCTCAGGCAATCCTGCGGAGGAGTTCCAGTAACTGCACACGCTCGGCGATATTGAGGCTTTTCAAGGTTTCTTCAGTAACGGCGGCGGCGGCAGGCAGTCTCCGGGCGATCACTTCCCTGCCCTCCGGCGTAACCTCGATCAGGTTGCGGCGGCTGTCATCGGGGTCAGTGTGGGTGGTGACGAGGCGCCGCCGGATGAGCCGGTCGACAACGCCCTTGATGGTCGCGACGTCCATTGCCGTATCGCGGCCCAACTGGTTCTGCGAGACGGACTTCAGTTCTGCCACTTTGACGAGGGCTGCCCATTGTGTGGGCGTGAGGTCATCATTCATCTCGCGCATGAATATCGAAGCATGGCGCTGGCCGGCTCTACGCAAGTAAAAGCCAACCTGATCCTCCAGGCGGTAGCCGCCAAGATCGGCAGGGGCTATGGAAAGCTTCAAATTGAGAACACTGAGGCTCACCGTTCGACGAATGCCTTTTCGATAACGTGACTGCCGGGCTCGTTGCTGCTGCCCTCGATGAAGTTGCGAGCGCGAAGTAATCCGGCGATATCGGCCAGGAATGCGGGGCTGCCGCAAACCATGACGCGGTCAATCTCGGAATCCAGCGGTGCAATGCCTAGCGTTTCTGTCAGCTTGCCGGAAGCCAGCGCAGCGGTGATGCGGCCACCGTTGCGGAACGGCTCGCGCGTGATGGTGGGATAATAAAGGAGCTTCACGCGGATTTCTTCGCCCAGCAGTTCGTCGTTGGGCAGGAGATTTTCAATCTCGTTGGCATAAGCCAGTTCATTGGCGAAGCGGCAGCCGTGGACCAGCACAATCTTCTCGAAGCGTTCGTAGGCAGCCGGGTCCTTGGCGATGCTCATAAAGGGCGCAAGGCCCGTGCCCGTGCCAAGAAGGAACAGGTTGCGGCCGGGAAGCAGGTTGTCGATCAGTAGTGTACCCGTGGCCTTCTTCCCCACGAGCACCTTGTCACCAACTTTCAAATGCTGAAGCTTGGAGGTGAGCGGTCCCTCCTGTACCTTGATCGACAGGAATTCGAGCTGCTCGGCATAATTGGGGCTGACGAGACTATAAGCCCGCAGCAACGGTTTTCCATTCACGGGAAGGCCAATCATGGTGAACTGGCCATTCTCATAGCGGAACGAGGGAGACCGTGTGGTGGTAAAGCTAAACAGCCTGTCGGTCCAATGACGAACACTCAGGACTTCTTCTTCAAATAACGCGCTCATGGACCGGTCCGGATCAAGGATTGCCGCAGGGTTCGTTAGTGTACGAACGGTAGTTAGGAAAGCCGAAGGCTTTTGTCAACCTGTGAAGGATCTGCCTATTCCACCAGGCAGCGCGCGCCGCTGCTCTGAATCGCCGATAGCAACTCGCCTACCGGCATCCTGTCAGTGACCAGGAGCACGTTGTCTGACCAAGGGCCATAGACCGACAGCGAGGCGCGATCGAATTTTGAATGGTCTGCGAGGATTACAGTCTCGCTCGAGCGTCGCATCATCGCGCCATAGATGAGACTTGGGCCCACGCCTGCATCGCTGGCACCTTCGGCGGTCAAGCCACTGGAACCGAGGAAGGCCTTGCCGGCACGGTAGCGCTGCAGGGCCTCGATGGTATCGGGGCCGTGGATCAGCCCTTCGCGGCTATCATACTGGCCGGGCAGCATGAGCACCTTGTGAAAGGGGTTGCTGGCAAGTGCCACCGCAATCGAAAAAGCGTGTGTGATGACGGTGAGATGATCGCGCTCGGCTGCAAGGCGTCTTGCGAAGATCGTCGTCGTGGCGCCACCGCCGATCATCAAAATGTCGTTTGGCTCGACAAGGCGGACCGCAGCGGCAGCAATCCGTTCGCGCTCTTCCACCATCAGTTTTTCACGCTCCGCCAGTGCTGGCTCGAAGGTCAGAGGCCGCATGGCGCCGCCATAGGTGCGGTTGATGAGGCCGCGTTCCCCTAACTCGGCCAAATCGCGCCTGACGGTTTCAGTTGAGACGCCCAGCAGCGCGGCCAGTTCATTCACGCGCAATGAGGGCGTTGAGCGTAATTCGGCGACAATGCGGGATTGGCGGTCTGACTTGGTGAGCTTCATCTCGGGCTGGTTCATTCAACAATCATG
>JBKJQU010000330.1:0-3602 GCA_046594995.1 Aestuariivirga sp. | reverse complement strand
GCATCATTGCCCTGGGCACCACGGATGAGATCAGGTCTTACGCGGGCCGCAACACGAAGGTGATCGATGCCGGCGGGCGGATGGTGCTGCCGGGATTTCAGGACACGCATATCCACTTGCAGGACTCAGGCCATGGTTACGGCCTGAATGCCAATCTGGAGACAGCGCGGAACATTGCCGAACTGCAAAACGCGTTGAAGGACTTCGCCGTGCGGCACAAGGGAGCGTGGGTCAATGGCGTGGGCTGGTACACCGGCATCTTCACCGACCATAATCTTACGCGGCAGGTGCTGGACGAGGTGGTGCCGGACAGACCCTGCTACATCCTCGCCTCCGACGGGCATAATGCCTGCCTGAACTCTTCTGCCTGCAAGGCCGTAGGGCTGGAACGCGGCACGCCCGACCCTTTCAACGGGCATTTCGTGCTGGATGATGACGGCGTTCCAACCGGCATGCTGCACGAGGATGCGATCGACTGGGCCCGAAAGCGCATGCCGGCCATTACGGACGCGGACTACGCCGAAGGCGTCCGCTTCGCGCAGGCGCTGTGCAACCGCAATGGTTTTACCGGTGTGCTGGATGCCTCTGTCGGCAGCCGCCATGCGCGCGTTTATCAGGGGCTGGCGGATGCAGGCGAATTGACGGTGCGCCTTTGCGCGACGGCGAAAGTGAAGCCGGAGGAAACGACGAGAGAGGCACTGGAACGGATCGAGGCGCTGCGCCGCGATCATTGCTCACCAGCATTCAACATTCATTCGGCGAAATTCTTTCTCGATGGCGTGCTGGAAAACCGCACGGGCGCAATGATCGCGCCTTATTCGGATTCGATTGGCGGCAACGCTCCGCTGATGTTCGAAGCAGGTCACATCAAGGAACTGTTCACGGCGTTCGATGCCGCGCGCTTCCAGATTCATGTGCATGTGATCGGCGATCTGGCGGTGAGGGCCGCTCTCGATGGTTTGCAGGCTGCGCGCGATGCGAACGGACGGTGGCCCAGCCTTCATCAACTGGCGCATGTGCAGTGCATCGACCCCGCCGACATTCCCCGCTTCCGCGAACTGGGGGCGATGGCCAATGTGCAGGCGCTGTGGGCGCGCAATGAACCATCGGTGACCGATGTGGCGCTGCCGATGGTGGGCGAGGCCCGGGGCCAATGGATGTATGCCTTCCGCTCGCTGATCGACGCGGGAGCACCTTTCTGCCTGTCGAGCGACTGGGGCGTTTCGACGCTCAATCCCTTCCAGATCATGGAAACCGCGATCACGCGCCAGCCACCGCGAAAACAGGGCGATCATCCGGTGTTCCTGCCCCAACAGCGGATGACGCGCGAAGAAAGCATCAGGGGCTATACGGTCAATGCCGCCGATGCGGCCTGGCGCGGTGCCGATACGGGTTCGCTGGGTTTCGGGAAATATGCCGATCTGATCGTACTCGACCGCGATATTCTCACCTGCGGCGTCTATGATATCGGCGATACCGAGGTACAGTTGACGCTTCTTGGCGGGCGCGAAGTGCACCGTGCGGCGGGGTTCGAAGGTTGATCTGACCTAAGGCAGTGCAGGCGGTAGTTGTAGGCCAACTGGGCTTCCAACCACCGCCATACTGCGGACCGGGGCACGTTTGGTGCCGCAGTGCCCCAAGTGTGAGGCAGGGCGACTCCAAAACGCGTTGGACATCAAGGGGTTCGACGGTTTGGCCACGCCGGGCGGGTTATCCACAGATTAATCACAGGAATTTTAGTCGACCATGGTCGAAGCCGGACTGGTTTCGCCTGCCCAAATCAGCCTATGATTCTCCCGATGCCAGGCCGCTGTCTGGCAGCTTCTTCGCAGAACTTGCCCGCCACGCTGCCCGTCAAACGGCCGCTGGCGGGCTTTTTTCTTCCAGTGCGTCCATTGGGAACCCGCAACCGCCGAAACGGATTATTGGTGCGGGACGGTTCAAATGGAGCGAGCATATACTGCAGCCTCGCGCCGTGATGAACCTTCTTCAACGCACTCAACCAAACGGCAGCGCAGGTCGTTCGACAAGGGCTTGGGCATGGCAGTCACCTCCGCAAACCTTGAATCACTCTCCAGCTGATTTGGGAAGATCACAAGATTCAGTCCGACCGCCCGATGCTCTAGCGCGCGGCCATGAACCAATGTCGAATGGAACTGGATGCCAGGGGTATTGCGTTCTCCCAACTCAGAGGCTGCATGGTGCGGGCTCATAAGAAAGGCAGTACGATGGACGAGGACCGCATTAAGGGCTCTGCGAAGCAAGCGAAGGGTGCCATCAAGGAAGTCGCTGGAAAGTTGACCGGAGACGCAAAAACCGAAGCCGAGGGTAAAGCAGAAAAGACTGCCGGCAAGGTTCAGAATGCAATAGGCGGAGCAAAAGACAGCATCCGAAACGCGCTTGACGATAAAGACAGGCGATAGCGCGTCAACGTATTGCTTGACGTTATAGGAGGACCCTGAGTTGGCGGAAGAAACGTCAACTCAGGGCTGTCAATGCAGGGTGTAACTGCGAGACAAAGATTTACTTAATCTTCGTCGGCCTCTTCAGCAGCCTCGGCGGCCTGTTCAGCAGCTTCTTCTGCGGCTTCCGCGGCCTGTTCAGCAGCTTCTTCTGCGGCCTCTGCTGCCTCTTCTGCGGCCTGTTCAGCAGCTTCTTCTGCGGCCTCGGCGGCTTCCTCTGCAGCTTCGTCCTTGGCCGGTTTACTCACATTGCCGGTTTTGCCCTTAGCCTTACCCTTGCCGTGGTCTCTTACGCCATTATCCGTGACCGGGCCATCATCAGCGCTTGCCGCAGACTTAGACTTTTTAGACGTCTTCCCTGACTTCTCGACCTTGCCTGCCTTCTCGCTCTTTGACTTTCCAGCGGCGTCGGTGCCCTTTTGGCCCTTCGCGAAGGACGCCGTAGAAACAAACATGTCGAACCCAGACGATGCTGGAACGACACCTGAGATGCCAAATGCAAGAGCAAGGGCGGCAAACGAAATTCTGTAGCGTCCGACGATGTTTGTGAAAGAAAGTTAGGGTAAGTTTTTGCAGCGAGTGGGAAGAATATACTCGTCATGGTCCATGTTGTTGTCAGGTGCCTAAGATCACCGGTAAGTGTCAATAACCGAAATACAAAGAAGTTTAGGATAAGTTGTCACATCATCACGATGAGCCCGTATCGATATCCGCCAAATTGGCGGTCTGACGTAAAGGCCGCAGCGCTGGGTTCCCCTATGGAAGACATTAATGGAAGATGAATTGGCGTGTTGGTGAAAGTTCAGCTGCAGTTCTGTAATTATGCCTCAGGATTGGCATTCCAACCTACGGAGTGGAGATAGACTATGATTAAATCAATGATGCTAGCACTACTTTGGCAGTTTAGGTCGGGCGGCGTGGGCGAGTAGTTTCTTACAGTGCGGGCATTGCTTGGGTGGAGGCCGGGCGAAGAGGTCGAGGATGGCTTGCCTGATCGCTGGCATGGTCGGCTGTGGCGGTGGTCCCCCGATTCTTTTTTTTCCGTCCCGCTGCTTTGAGGCGGCGGGACTGGAGGAATGCGTAGGCGATCATGGTCATCAAGGCATGTCGATGTAACCCACTCCAGGACCGACCTTCGAA
>JBKJQU010000265.1:0-7319 GCA_046594995.1 Aestuariivirga sp. | reverse complement strand
TTTGCCTTGACGCTCTTGAGGCCCGGCGCCTTGGTGCCGGTAATACCGAGGACCGAAACGTAATAGACGAAGCCACTCGTGTTCCTGAACACGGTGGGAGCGCGGTGGTCATCGGTTGTCGGCGTGGCGAGGCGGATGAAGCTCATGTCGGCCTTCAAGGCCGGAACGCAGAACTCAGCATCTTCCTCCGGCGGCAGGTCGACGATGATGTAACCGTCCGCTCCCGCCTTCTTCGAATCCACCAGGAACTTGTCGACGCCATAGACATAGATGGGGTTGTAGTAACCCATCAGCACGATGGGCGTGTCCATGTCGTTCTTGCGGAAGTCCTTCACCAGCTTCAGCGTCTTTTTCATGTTCTGCCCGGCATGAAGGGCGCGCAATCCCGCCGCCTGAATGGCCGGGCCATCGGCCATCGGATCGGTGAAGGGCATGCCAATCTCGATGACGTCGGCACCCGCCTTGGGCAGGCCTTCGAGGATCTTCAGCGAGGTGTCGTAATCGGGATCGCCCGCCGTCACGAAGGTGACGAGCGCGGCGCGGCCCTGTTGCTTCAGCGCGGCGAATTTGGTGTCAATGCGAGTGGTCATACGGGGATCACATCAAGTTTCGATTTGAGCGCATATCCAGAATACGCGCGATCTGAATTTCTGTTGCAGCGAGTTTGTAAACAATCCTGAAGGGCGTTTTCAGGATCGGAAAGGTTCTGAGATTCCGATTCTTTCGTTTTGGTCCTGCCATGGGATTTTCGCGGAGTAGGCTGATGGTCTTTTCAAACGACTCCCGGAAATTGGTCGTTCCCTGCGGAAAGAATTGTTCATAATAACTTATAACCCAATCTAAATCCCTCCAAGCCTGCTTGAGGAATCTGATTTTCACGCCACGTCTTTCGATGAGTCCTTCGCTGGGAACATATCGGGTTCAGGAGGGGGCAATTCCTTGTCAGTGCCCCGGGATTTGAACCACGCCATTACTTTCTCTTCAGAGATAAACACACCCTTGTCTAGTTCAGCTTCTGCCTTGTCCAATTCTGTCTCGATGAAATCCGCATTGTCGAGGTAACCGGTCAGAGCCTCCTGAACGATATAGGCGGCAGACCGATCGGTGCGTTCCGCATGCCTCTCGAGACGTGTTTTCAGTTCGGGATTGAGACGCATCGAATACGGAGAATTGGCCATTCGAACCTCCAATTTCACTACAATGAACTACATTGTAGTTGACCCGTCAATGTCAAATTTCTACCCCCAGAATATCGGCCACCGTGAAGATGTCCTTGTCGCCGCGGCCGCACATGTTCATCACCATCAGATGATCCTTGGGCTTTTTCGGCGCGATCTTCATCACGTGGGCCAGCGCATGGGATG
The DNA here is from genome assembly GCA_046594995.1 of Aestuariivirga sp. Classification (GTDB taxonomy): domain Bacteria; phylum Pseudomonadota; class Alphaproteobacteria; order Rhizobiales; family Aestuariivirgaceae; genus Aestuariivirga. The sequence goes on along the minus strand of JBKJQU010000265.1, from coordinate 5,955 downwards.
GCTCGAGTGCTGGGATGATGCCTTCGAGCTTGCAGCAGAGCTGGAAGGCTTCGAGGGCTTCCCTGTCGGTGGCCGAAACATATTCCACGCGCTTCATGTCATGCAGCCAGGAATGCTCAGGCCCAATGCCGGGATAATCAAGGCCTGCCGAGATCGAATGGCCTTCGGTGATTTGGCCGTCGTCATCCATCAGCAGATAAGTCCGGTTGCCGTGAAGGACGCCGGGCCTTCCGCCGGTGATCGAGGCCGCGTGCTTCTTGGTGCGAAGCCCCAGGCCGGCCGCTTCGACGCCGATGATCTCAACATCCTTGTCATCAAGGAAGGGGTGGAAGAGGCCCATGGCGTTAGATCCGCCGCCGATCGCCGCGACGAGCGAGTCCGGCAGGCGTCCCTCGCGCTTCATCATTTGCTCTTTCGTCTCGCGGCCGATGACGGACTGGAAGTCGCGCACCATCTCAGGGTAAGGCGCTGGCCCCGCCACGGTGCCGATGCAATAGAAGGTGTCTTCCACATTCGCCACCCAGTCGCGGAGCGCTTCGTTGAGCGCATCCTTCAAGGTGCGGGAGCCAGACTTTGCGGGCACGACTTCGGCACCCAGCAACTTCATGCGAAACACATTGGGCTTCTGGCGCTCGATATCGACTTCGCCCATGTAGACGATGCATTCGAGGCCAAAGCGGGCGCAGGCCGTTGCCGTTGCCACGCCATGCTGGCCGGCACCCGTCTCGGCGATGATGCGCTTCTTGCCCATGCGGCGGGCGAGCAGGATCTGGCCCATCACGTTGTTGATCTTGTGCGCGCCCGTGTGGTTCAACTCGTCACGCTTGAGGTAGATTTTCGCTCCGCCCAGATGCTCGGTCAGACGCTCGGCAAAATACAGCGGGCTGGGGCGGCCCACATAGTGCTCCAGAAACGAGTCCAGTTCCGCCTGGAAGCTTGGGTCGGCCTTGGCATCCTTGTAGGCCTGCTCCAGCTGAAGGATGAGCGGCATCAGGGTTTCGGCGACGAAGCGGCCGCCATAGATGCCGAACAGGCCGTTTTCGTCCGGCCCGGTGCGGAATGAGTTCGGGGTGGTCACGTTCATGGAATACTCGCTTTCAGGCTTGTTCTAGCGGGCAGACTTCGCCGCCTCAATGAATTTCCGGATGAGCTTTACGTCCTTTACGCCAGGTGCTGATTCAACGCCGGACGAAACATCCACTACGGGAGCACCGGTGATGCGGATGCCTTCAGCGACATTTTCAGGGTTGAGCCCGCCTGCCAGCATGAAGGCGGGGCGCTTGTCTTGATCGAGCAGCGACCAGTCGAAGGCATGGCCATTGCCGCCCGGCAGGCTACTGCCCAGCGCTTCGGGCGCTTTCGCATCATAGAGGATGAGGCTTGCGACGTTCGAGAACCGCGCCGCATCGGCAATATCGGCGGCATCCTTCACGCGGATGGCTTTTATGACAGGCTTTCCCGTGAGTGCTGTCAGTTCGGAAATGCGGTCCGGCGTTTCCGCGCCATGGGCCTGAAAGAAATCGGGATCAACTTTTTCATTGATGGCGTAGAGCAGCGCATCGTCCGCATCGACGACGAGTGCCACGATCTTTGCACGCCCACGTGCGCGTGGGGCCAATGCCGCCGCCTGTTCGATCGAGACATTGCGCGGGCTCTTGGAGAAGAACACGAGCCCGATGAAATCGGCCCCGGCCGCGATTGCGGCATCGACGGTTTCAGCCGTCGACAGTCCGCAGATCTTGACTTCAACCGGCATTGAGCCCTGCCAGAATAGCTTGGGCGGCTTCTGCGGGATCAGCGGCGCCGGTGATGGCGCGGCCGATCACCAGAATATCGGCACCTGCGGCGATGGTGGCTTCAGGGGTTGCGACGCGTTTCTGGTCCTGCGTTGCCGCATCCACCGGACGGATGCCGGGAACGACGGTGAGGAATTCACGCCCAAGATCGTGGCGGATGCCGGCCAGATCATGCGGGCTGCAAACCACGCCATCGAGGCCTGCGCGTTTCGTCAAGTCTGCCAGGGCGCGGGCATGGGCTTGCGTGTCCTTCGCCGTCTCGAAACCCGCGGCCCAGATATCGTCATCCGACAGGCTGGTGAGGATCGTCACCGCGATGAGCTTCGACCGGCCAGCAACGGCATCTGCCGCGGCCTTCATCATGTCGAGGCCGCCCGTGGCATGCACGTTCACGATGGCCGGCCTCGGATCGAGCCGCATCAGCGATTTCATGGCCGAAGCCACCGTGTTTGGAATGTCGTGAAGCTTCAAGTCAAGGAAGATCGGCAGGCCAATGCTTGCGAGCTTCTCGTAGCCGGGAATGCCATGGGCATAGAAGAATTCCATTCCCATCTTCATGAAGCCGGCATGCGGCTTCAGAGCGCGGGCAAGGGCAACGGCCCGGTCGAGGTCGGGCGTGTCGAGGGCTACGCAGATGGGGTTTGCGGCGGTCATGCCGCCTTTTGATACACCATGATCGCGGTGGCAAGGTCTTCAATCGCGGTGCCCGCCGACTTGAACAGCGTGATCTCGTCAGCTGCTGTCCGCCCCGGCACGCGTGCCCGGCAGAGATCAAAGAGATCGCCCTTGATCGACGCGAAATCGAACTTGCCCTCGTCGCGCGCCTGCAGCAGGTCGCCGGCTTCCGCCAACGCGCCCTCCCGTGTATCGACGTAGACGGACGAGCGCGCCACCACTTGCGCATCCGTCTCGCGCATGGTGGGCTTGAAGGCGCCTGCGAGATCGACATGGGCCCCGGGTTTCAGCCAGGCGCCCTTGACGATGGGAGCCGTGGAGGTCGTGACACAGGTGACGATGTCTGACTGCCGCACGGCGGATTCGAGATCGGTCACCGCCTTCGCCTCGAAACCATCCTTCGCAAGTTCTATCGCCAGCGCCTCGGACTTGGCATGCGTACGGCTGTAGATGAACACGCGCTTGATGGGGCGCACGCTGGCATGGGCGCGGACGAAGTGTACGCCCAATGCACCTGCACCAACAAGCGTCATGGTGGAGGCATCCTTCAGGCTGAGATAATCGGCGGCCAGCGCGGAAGCCGCAGCGGTGCGCCGCCTCGTGATCTCGGTGCCGTCCATCATGGCAACCGTTGCGCCCGTGGCGTTGTCGATCAGAAGGTAGCTCGCCTGAATGGTGGGCAGGCCCTTCGCCGGATTGTCGGGCTTGAACACCACGGTTTTCAGGCCGGTCCACTCCTTCGACCACGCAGGCATCAGCAGCAATGTGGAGGTATGGGTTTCATGATGATGGCGCACCGGGGTTTCGATCTCGGCGCGGAAGCCCTCGCGCAGCGCCTCCACGATATCGCGGTAGGGTGCGTATCTGGCGACGTCGGCGGCGGACAATACGATCACAATCAAGAATCCTGGCGGTTTGCAACGGCGGTGGACTGGAGATCGCGCTTCTCGCGCTCATGGAGCTGCTGGGTGCGCACCAGTTCGATCCGCGTTTCGCGCAGTGCCTTGCGGTAACGGCCTTGCGCGATCCACGCCACCAGCCATCCCGCGAAGATGCCGGCGAAGACGCCGCAGAAGAACAGCGCCCAGAGTGGCATGTCCACCGTGGCGAAAGGAAGCGTGCGGTTGAAGGGGTCAAACGAGATCGTGACCCACTGGCGGTTCGCTATTGCAAAGGCAATCGCCACAATGGCGATGGGAACGCCGATCAGCCAGTTGAAGATTCGCTTGATGGTCATGTGGCCTCCGCGCGTGGCCAGAGGGGCAACGCTTCTCTACTCGTCCGTGCCCTCAGGCTTTGTCGTTCAGACGCTCGCGCAATTCCTTGCCCGTCTTGAAGAAGGGCACGCGCTTGGCCACCACCTCGACCGATTCGCCGGTGCGCGGGTTGCGGCCCATGCGGGCGTTGCGGCCCTTGGCGGAAAAGGCGCCGAAGCCGCGCAGTTCGACGCGGTCGCCATCCTTCAGGGCAGTGATGATTTCATCAAGCACGGTGTTGACGATGCGCTCGATGTCGCGGTGATAGAGGTGCGGATTCTTCTCGGCGATCTGCTGGACGAGCTCTGATTTTATCATGATACTTCCCTAGCTTAGAAGGCAGGGTGCCAAAGCACGAGCAAGCCGTCAAGCCTTGCCCGTTCGGCCGCTGACCGCAACCCTTCCAGCCCCAGGGCCTTCAGCACGCCATCAGCCGCGGCAAAGCCAAGGCCCGTCGGATCGTTCGGGCGTTCCGGCGCCCAGTCGACGATTTTCAGGCTGGAATCCAGCTTCTTTTCCGCCTGTAGCCAGGTCATGGCGGTTTCCTCGCCGCCAAGCTGGTCGATCAACTTGTTCGCAATGGCCTGCCGCCCGGTATAGACGCGGCCATCGGCCAGGATGCGGACCTGTTCGATGGCAATGCCCCGGCGCTCGGCAACGAGACCGGTGAACCAGTCATAGCCATCCTTCACCATTTCCATCGAAACCGCGCGGACCTTGTCGGACACGGGCTTATAGGGCGAGGGCTCGGCCTTGAGTTCTCCCGACTTCAACTCTTCCATCCTGACGCCGATGGTATCGAGCAGTTTCGAGATTTCGGGAAAGCTGAAAATGACGCCAATGGAGCCGGTGATGGTGTTGCCGCGCGCCACGATATGATCGGCGGCAATCGCGGTGATATAACCGCCAGAGGCCGCAACCGTATCCATTACGGCGACGACGGGCTTGCCGCTTTCCGTGATCATGCGCACGGCTTCATAGACAGCCTCGGAGCCAGCGGTCGTGCCGCCGGGGCTGTCGATCCGCAGGACGACACCCTTCACCTTGCTCGATTCAGACACTTCCTTGAGGAGGTCGAGCGTGGGCTGGTCACCGGTGATGAGGCCATCGATGCGAATGCGGGCGATATGGTCTTCGAAGCTCTTGAGGCCGGGCGTCCATAGAAGTGCTGCAATGGCGCCGATGGCGAGCAGCACGGCGGCGATGCGCCACAAGGTGAGGCTGCGCTTCAGGCGGCGGCGGTCGACGATGAGTTCAGCTTCGGAGATCATAGGCTCGCCCATTCCAAGTTCATGCCACCCGCATTTAGACCGTTCGGCAGGCTTTCGGAAGCACCAAAGAAAATGGCCGGGACTGAGCCCGGCCATTTCAGTTCGATATCGTGATCGAGACTCGCTTAGTCCTTCACTTCGTCCTTGCGCTTCATGGCGGCGCCGAGGATGTCGCCCAGCGAAGCGCCCGAGTCGGAGGAACCGTACTGTGCGACGGCTTCCTTCTCTTCGGCGATTTCCAGCGCCTTGATCGACACGTTCATCTTGCGGGCCTTCTGGTCCAGCACGGTGATCTTGGCGTCGAATTTCTCGCCCACCGCATAGCGCTCGGGGCGCTGTTCGGCACGATCACGTGCGAGATCGGCACGCTTCACATAGGCCGTCATATCGGTGTTGGCGACCTTCACTTCGAGGCCGTTTTCTTCGACCTTCAGCACTTCGCAGGTGACGGTGTCGCCCTTCTTGAGGCCGACGGCAGAGGCCATCGGATCGGATCCCAGCTGCTTGATGCCAAGCGAGATGCGCTCCTTCTCGCGGTCGACGTCAAGCACCTTGGCCTGAACGCGGTCGCCCTTCTTGAAGTCCTTGATGGCTTCTTCGCCCGAACGCTTCCAGTCGATGTCGGAGAGATGGACCATGCCGTCCACATCGCCGTCCAAGCCGATGAACAGACCGAACTCGGTGATGTTCTTGATCTCGCCTTCGACTTCCGTTCCAACCGGGAACTTGTCGGCGAATGCTTCCCACGGGTTCTTCTGGGTCTGCTTCAAGCCCAGCGAAATGCGGCGTTTCCCTGAGTCGATGTCGAGCACCTGCACTTCCACCGGTTCGGTGGTGGACAGGATCTTGCCGGGGTGCACGTTCTTCTTGGTCCAGCTCATTTCGGAGACGTGGATCAGGCCTTCGATGCCGTCTTCCAGTTCGACGAACGCGCCGTAGTCGGTGATGTTGGTGACC
>JBKJQU010000241.1:0-9129 GCA_046594995.1 Aestuariivirga sp. | reverse complement strand
ATCACGGGCTCTGTGCCTGAAGGCCTGATGACGAGGCGGCCGGAATTGCCAAGCCTCAACTCGGCATCCGCGATCAGCTTTCGCACCTGGTTGTCTTCCAGAGGCTTGCCCGCCTTGAACTTCACGCTTTTCAGAATCTGCGGCAGCGGCGTGAACAGGTTGCACACTTCGCTCACCGGCTTTCCCGCACGCTTCACTTCCGCCAGCACTTGCAGCGCGGCCAGAAGCCCATCGCCGGTCGTCGAGAAATCAGACAGCACGATATGGCCCGATTGTTCTCCGCCGACATTATACCCATGGTTCCGCATATGCTCCACCACATAGCGGTCGCCCACCTTGGTGCGGATGAGCGACAGCTTCTGGTCGGCCAGATAGCGCTCCAGCCCGAGGTTCGACATCACGGTCGCCACCAGCCCGCCGCCCCGCAGGTCGCCGCGCCTCGCCCATGATGTGGCGATCAGAGCCATCAGCTGGTCGCCATCCACCACCTGCCCCTTGTCGTCCGCGATGATGACGCGGTCCGCATCGCCATCGAGCGCGATGCCAATGTCGGCGCGCAGCTCCTTCACCTTCTCGCACATGGTCTCGGGATGGGTCGATCCGCACTTCTCGTTGATGTTGGTGCCATTGGGCTCATGCCCGATCTGGATCACCTCGGCGCCAAGTTCCCACAGCGCTGTGGGCGCAACCCGGTAGGCCGCGCCATTTGCCGTGTCGATCACCACGCGAAGCCCGTCGAGCGTCATGTCTTTTGGATAGGTGCGCTTTGCGAATTCGATATAGCGCGCCTGCGCATCCTCGATGCGCTTGGCCCGCCCGATCGTGTCGGATGCGGCAACGCTCATCAGCTTCGGGTCGTCGAGCATCGCCTCGATATTCAGTTCCTGCTCGTCCGAAAGCTTGAAGCCATCGGGTCCAAAAATCTTGATGCCATTGTCCTGGAACGGATTGTGAGACGCCGAGATCATCACGCCGAGGTCGGCGCGCATCGAGCGCGTCAGCATCGCCACCGCCGGCGTCGGCACTGGGCCGAACAGGAACACATCCATGCCCGCGGCCAGCAATCCGGCCGTCAGCGCGTTCTCGATCATGTAGCCCGAAAGCCTGGTATCCTTGCCGATCACCACGCGGTGCCGGTGGTTGCCACGCCGGTAGAGGTTTCCCGCCGCCATGCCGATCTTCATCACCATGTCTGCCGTCATCGCACCGGCATTGGCCGTGCCCCGCACACCGTCGGTCCCGAAATACTTGCGCACCATCTTGATCCCCTGCCCTCAGAGCCCGCTTCGATCCGGATCTGCCGCGGCCCCCGCCACCGCCAGAGCCTCCACCGTTTCTTTTACATCATGCACACGAAGAATGTGCGCCCCGTTAAAGGCTGACCATAAGGCACCCCCAACCGAGCCGTGCACCCGGTTCGCTGCGAGTTTTTCACTCGTCAGCGCGCCGATGAAGCCTTTCCGCGACAGTCCCATCAGCAGCGGCACGCCAAGCCCATGATAGAGCGTGAACTGCCGCAGCACCTCGATGTTATGGCGGAAGTTCTTGCCGAAGCCGATGCCGGGGTCGGCGATGATCCGCTCGCGTGAAATGCCAGCCGTCGTGCAGGCCTCGATGCGCGCCTCCAGCGCATCATAGACATCAAGCGCCACGTCATCATAAGCGGGGCTCAGCTGCATCGTCTTCGGGTCACCCTGCGCATGCATCAGGATGACGGGGCATGTCGCCTCCGCCATCGCCGCCATCGATAGAGGATCATATTGCAAGGCCGAAACATCGTTGATGATCGAGGCTCCCGCAGCCAATGCCGCCCGCATCACGGAGGCCTTGCGTGTATCGCAGGAAACCTTGAAGCCCGCCTTCGCCAGCCCCTCGATCACGGGTATCACCCGGCGCAGTTCCTCATTTTCCGGAACGCCATCCGATCCGGGTCTGGTCGATTCGCCGCCGACATCAAGGATATCGGCGCCCGCTTTCACAAGCTGCATCCCATGGGCAATGGCGCGCTCGGCCTCCGCATTGCGCCCGCCGTCGGAAAACGAGTCCGGCGTCACGTTGACGATGCCCATCACGAGCGTGCGGTCCTCGCGCCACGCTGCGGCTGGAAAGAAAGCCTTCTCAGCCACGGGCTCGAACCGCCGCTCCACCTGCGTGCCATCCCTCTCGATCACCTCCACCAACGTGTAGGCAAGTGCGGAAAGGCCGCCGAGCGATGCTCCGCGGCCTTGGCTGATGAGGGCCCTGGCATCGGGCCCGTACACGAGCCCTGCCGGCCGATGATAGACCTTGCGCATTCAGGCCTGCGGCTGCGGTTCCATACCACCGGCATCGCCGGCCTTGGGGGTGCCCGCCGTCGGCACGGAGGATCCGCCCTTCGGCATCCTGCGGCTGCTGTCCTCGTCGCGCTTCGGCGGCGTGCCGTTCAGCAGGTTCTTGATCTCCTCGCCAGACAGCGTCTCGTATTCCAGCAAGCCTTGCGCAAGCGCCACCAGATCCTTGTTCTGGTCGGTCAGGATGCGGCGCGCGGTGGCGAGGCCTTCGGAGACAAGGCGCTTCACTTCCTGGTCGATCTTCTGCGACGTCTCTTCCGAGATGTTCTGGGTACGCGACACGGAATGGCCGAGGAACACTTCTTCCTGGTTCTCGCCATAGGCAACCGTTCCAAGCTCGTCCGAATAGCCCCAGCGCGTCACCATCGCCCGGGCAAGGCGCGTGGCCTGCTCGATGTCGGACTGGGCACCCGATGTCACGTTCTCCTTGCCGAAGGTGAGTTCTTCCGCAATGCGCCCGCCCATCATGATCGCGAGGCGCGATGTCATCTGGGTGAAGTTCATCGAAAGACGGTCGCCTTCCGGCAGTTGCATCACCATGCCAAGGGCACGGCCGCGCGGAATGATCGTTGCCTTGTGGACAGGGTCCGACTTCGGCACGCTCATGGCAACGAGCGCATGACCTGCTTCGTGATAGGCCGTGAGCCGCTTCTCATCCTCGGACATGGCCATGGAGCGGCGCTCCGCACCCATCATTACCTTGTCCTTGGCCTCTTCGAATTCCGACTGTGTCACCATGCGCTTGTTGCGGCGCGCGGCCAGAAGTGCGGCCTCGTTCACGAGGTTTGCAAGATCGGCACCGGAGAAGCCGGGCGTACCGCGCGAAATGGTCTTGGCATCGACATCCGGTGCCAGCGGCACATTGCGCATATGCACTTTCAGGATTTTCTCGCGTCCCTGAACGTCCGGGTTCGGCACCACGATCTGGCGGTCGAAACGGCCCGGGCGCAGCAATGCGGGATCGAGCACGTCGGGGCGGTTGGTCGCCGCCACCAGGATCACGCCCTCGTTGGCCTCGAAGCCATCCATTTCCACGAGAAGCTGGTTCAGCGTCTGCTCGCGCTCGTCGTTGCCGCCGCCAAGGCCCGCACCACGATGGCGGCCCACGGCGTCGATTTCGTCGATGAAGATGATACAAGGCGCGTTCTTCTTGGCCTGCTCGAACATGTCGCGCACACGCGATGCACCAACGCCCACGAACATTTCGACGAAGTCGGAACCGGAAATGGTGAAGAACGGTACGTTCGCCTCGCCAGCGATAGCGCGCGCCAGCAGCGTCTTGCCGGTGCCGGGCGGGCCGACCAGCAAAGCGCCCTTCGGAATCTTGCCGCCGAGGCGCTGAAACTTGTGCGGATCTTTCAGGAAGTCGACGATTTCGATAAGGTCATCCTTGGCCTCCTCGACGCCAGCGACATCCTCGAACGTCACACGGCCATGCTTTTCGGTCAGGAGTTTCGCCTTCGACTTGCCAAAACCCATCGCCTTGCCGGAGCCTGCCTGCATCTGGCGGATGAAGAACACCCAGACGCCGATCAGCAACACCATAGGCAGCCAGTAAATCAGCGCATTGGTCAGGATCGAGTCACCCTGCGCGGCGCGAAACGTGATCTGCACGTTCTTGTTGCGCAGTTCCTTGATCTGGTCCTCGAAATAGATCAGCGGTCCCGTCGTCTGCACGGCAGCGCCATCGGCCAGCTTGCCGGTAATCGTCTCGCCGGAAATCGTGATCGACTGGATCGCCCCGGCGTTTGCCTTGTCGAGGAACTCGGAATAGCTGATTTCAGAAGTGGCCGTGCGGCCTACCTGACCCTGGAACAGGCTGAACAGCGCGAACAGCAATAGTGCGATGACGATCCAGACGGCGAAATTACGGAATTGGTTCACGTGTTCCCTCGAATCTTGCCAGATCCCAGAAGCTGGGCAGCGGCAGGTCTATCCCTAGAATGTACCCTAACATAGGTCGGCGTAGTCTTTTTTCCAAGGACGGCAATAGGTAAATGAGCCGTCAGGAGGGCTTGAGCCTTATAAACGTAACGCTCACGGCGGCGGATCCTGCGGCGTCTTGCGGCACGTCCACGATCGGGTAGGCCCGGCGGGCAAAAGCCGGAACGCCTTCTCCCAGATCGAGCCTCGTATCTCCGGCTGGAGCGATGCTTGAGCCTTCGGGCGCGGCGATCGAAAACCGCCCGTCCCACAGCATATTTCCGCTTGCCGGCATAATCTGCGGGGCGGCATCGATCCGCGCTGTTTCCCGCGTTACCCAGAATTCCGCTTTTCGCTTGCCCAGAATGGCGCCGGCCAGCGTACAGCGCGATGGCGTGGCCCCAAATTTGTCCGTCACCCACAGCGTCAGGCACCGCAACTCATCCCGCTCCGGCTTCAACTTCCCGCCGCCATAATGCGAAACGATCCGGCAAAGAATCCGCTGCTGCAAAGCCAAAGGAAGCGGGCGGAACGGCTCATCCGGCACGTGGCAGACCCCGGCGTTTGTCTCCTTCACCCACAGCGAAATCCATTGTGCCGCACAGCGGTCGAGCAGCATCGCTGTCCGCGCGCAGGATTGCGCCAGCGCCGAGAGCCGCTCGACACTCATCGCACTTCCGTTCAACTCGGCAATCTTCTCGCGCACCCGCACCCGCTCGAAGCGCTGGTCGCGGTTGCTCGGGTCTTCGATCCACTCCTGCCCGGCTGAAGACAGATATTCCCGCAAAGCCTGCCGCCGCAGCGCCAGAAGCGGCCGCAGCACAGGCAGCCCGTTCCACTGGCCCTGGAGAGGAATGCCGGCAAGGCTGTCCGGGCTGTCTGTCCGGATGAGCCGCATCAGCACGGTTTCGGCCTGGTCTTCCATCGTATGGGCGGTCAGCAGCGCATCGGCCGCGTTGGCACGGCACCACCCAGCCATCAGATCATAGCGGGCATTCCGCGCCTTGGCCTGAATGCCCGTTGCTGGTTTGTCGCCCGTCCATTGCAGGCTCACATGGTGGCGGTGCAGGGCACCGGCCCAATCGGCAACGCGCGACGCTTCAGCGCCGGAGCCGGCCCTCAATCCATGATCGACGGTCAGGACGGTTATCCCGGGCGGCTGCTTCTGAACAACCGCCCAGGCATGGACAAGCCGGAGCAGCGCCATCGAATCGGAGCCGCCGGAAACTGCCAGCGCCACATGGCGCAAGCCATTCAATGTATGGAAATCGGGAACCGGATCATGAAGAACAGCCAGCACGCTTGGCTTCGGCCTGGGCCCGCTTGCGGGCTTCCACTGCTTTGGGATATTCGCTGCTCACCGCGGTATAGGCGGCGCAGGCCTGCTGCGCCTGGCCAAGGCGGTTCAGCGAAATGCCCAGCTTCAGCAGGCTGTCGGGCGCACGGCGGCCCTTGGGATATTTCTTGTAGCCCTGCAGGAAGGTCTGCGCGGCGCGCTTGAAATCATTCTGGGCATAGAAGGTCTCGCCCAGCCAATATTGCGCGCTGCCAGCCAGGCTGTGATCGGGATATTTCGAAAGGAACGTCGAGAACCCTGCCTCCGCATCGCCGAACTGGCGGCGCAGCAGGCTTTCGTTTGAACGCTCGTAAAGAGCTTCTGGCGCTTCCGGAGCGAGCGCAACCGTCTCGATCGAATCGGCTGGCTCTGATGGAGTGGCTTCGGCCGTACCCTGCTGGAAGATCTGGTCGTCACCCGGTTCCTGCTGCGAAGGCGGAACCAGAACCTTGCCCTGGAAACCGCCGTCTTCGGGCTGGGCCGATGAACTGTCGATGGCACCCAGAACCTGCGGTCCCGGCGCCTTGTTGAATACCGGCAAGCCGGAGTCATCGGTGGCACTGGGTGCCGGCAAGTCCGCAGTCTGCGTCTCCGCTGGCGCTGCATTCGGGATCGGCTGCTTCTCGATCACTTCGATATCGCCGTTGTCAGGCAGCGGCGTACCGGCCGAGGCAGCGGCAAGCCGCTTCTGCTGACTGGGCTCGGAGCCTGGAATCTTCTGCTGGACATCGCCGGATTTCTGCAACCCGCCCTGGCCCTTGATCTGCTTCACTTCGAAGGAGAGTTCTTCCACCTGCCCCATGAGCAGACGGACCTGCTCTTCAAGCTGCTGCATGCGAACAGCCATTTCAGAGGCTGACTGCGCCATCGCCGGAGACATGGCGCCAACACCCAGAAGGGCTGCAAAGGCAAAGGATTTTACGATTCTCAACATCATCGACACCAAAAGCACGCCCACTGGGCCAAACCCTGTTTCAGCCTCGGAAGTGAACCGGAATCGCGGTGAAATTGAGGCTGTAACCCGTACTGTATTCATAGCGGGTTGCCACTGTTGCTAGTTTGCCCCACCAGTGATGACGGTGACGGCACGGCGGTTCTGCGACCAGCACTGTTCGGCATCGCAAAGGGCGGCCGGGCGCTCCTTGCCATAGGCGATCGACGAGATGCGGCTGGCGTTCACGCCCTGCGCGATGAGGAATTCACGCGCGGCCGTGGCGCGGCGGGCAGAAAGCGCAATGTTGTATTCACGCGTGCCGCGCTCGTCGGCATGGCCTTCGACCTGCACGGTCACATTGCCATACTGCTGCAGCCACTTCGACTGGCTGCGGAGCGTTTCCTGGGCTTCAGGCGCCAGCGTCGACTTGTCTTCCAGGAAATAGATGCGGTCGCCCACATTCACCGTGAAATCCTGCTCCGAACCGGGCCGGGCTTCCGCTCCGGGTCCAGTACCGGCATCGAGATCCGGCGTGCTCTTCTTCGAACATGCCGCAAGCGCCAGAAAACAGCTCAGCATTGCAACAGTCTTGAGGCTCGCCAAACGAGAAATCATCTACCCACTCCTTGTTCCGGACTCTCACAGGCCGGAAGCTATATGTCCCATCCTGGGGGACTTACTCTTTGTTTACTCTGCCGCAGCAGGGTTAATTTTCTCTCACCCGCTGTGAAACTCCTCCCGCCGCGCATCAGGCGGCGGAGAGGAATCACGGGGGAAGCATCAATTGTGAAAGATCAGCTGGTCTTGGCGCCGCCGGTGATGACGGTCACCGCACGGCGGTTCTGCGACCAGCACTGCTCGGCATCGCAAAGGGCGGCCGGGCGTTCCTTGCCATAGGCAATCGACGAGATGCGCGCGGCTTCAATACCCTGCGCGATCAGGTATTCGCGGGTGGCCGTGGCGCGGCGGGCAGAAAGCGCGATGTTGTATTCGCGCGTGCCGCGCTCGTCGGCATGGCCCTCGACCTGGACCTGAACGCCGGCATACTGCTGCAGCCACTGCGCCTGGCGGCGGAGCGTTTCCTGCGCTTCGGCGGTCAGCGTCGACTGGTCTTCGGTGAAATAGATGCGGTCGCCCACATTGACTGCAAAGTCCTGCTCCGAACCCGGCATGGCCACACCAGCGCCGGGGCCCGTGCTGGCGGTAAGGTCGGGTGTGCTCTTCTTCGAGCAGGCAGCAAGAGCAAGGACGCTGCACAGCGCCAGGGCAAATTTGAATCCAACAGTCTTTTTCATCGTCGTACTTCCCGTTCTATGTTGTCGAAGGCGGCGCTCACATCCCCTGCAGCTTGCCACCGGCTCAAGGGCCCCCCGGCCCATGTTTCCGATCAGTTCAGCTTGGGTGACCATGCCGGGTCCGAGCTGAAGCCCGGCGTCGGCACCTTCTGTTCGTTGTAGCCGGTGACATCCACCGACCACAGCTGCGGCCCGCCGGTCTCTCCCTGCGTATCGCGGAAGAACATCAGCACGCGGCTGTTGGGCGCCCATGTCGGGCCCTCGTTGTGAAAGCCCTCGGTGAGGATGCGCTCGGCCGAACCGTCGGGCCGCATCACGCCGATTGCGAACTTGCCGCCCCCCTGCTTGGTGAAGGCAACCGACTTGCCATCGGGCGACCATACCGGCGTCGAATAGCGGCCATTGCCGAAGCTGATGCGGTTCTGGCCGGAGCCGTCCGCATTCATCACGTAGATCTGCTGCGCTCCGCCGCGATCCGACTCGAACGCGATCTGCCCGCCGTCGGGCGAATATGAAGGCGCCGTGTTGATAGCTGGAACATTGGTCAGCTGGCGCAGCGCGCGGGACTGCAGGTCAAGCTCGAAGATGTTGGCGTTTCCGCCCTCCTGCAGGCTCATGATCACACGCTTGCCATCGGGCGAGAAGCGGGGCGAGAAACTCATGTTCGGAAATTCGCCGACGATCTCGCGCTGCTTGGTGTCGATGTTCATGAGATAGACACGCGGCGTGGCATTGCCGAACGACATGTAAGTGATCTCGTTGGTCGAGGGCGAGAACCGTGGCGTCAGCACAAGGTCGCGGCCATCGGTCAGCGGCCGCACGTTGAAGCCGTCCTGGTCCATGATGGCCAGGCGTTTCACGCGCTTGTCCTTGGGGCCCTCCTCCGACACGAACACGATCCGGGTATCGAAGTAACCGTCGATGCCGGTCATCGCCTTGTAGATGACGTCCGAAATCAGGTGGCCGATGCGGCGCGCATTTTTCGGCGTCGTGGTGAACTGCTGCGCTGCAAGCTGCTGCTGCGTATTCACATCCCACAGCCGGAATTCCACGCGGATCTTGCCGCCTTCCAGATAGGCCTGGCCGGTGACCAGCGCCTTCGCCTGGATCTGGCGCCAGGTCGCGAAATTCGGCTGCTGCTCGAAATTGCTGATTTGCTCGATGAAGGATCCCGGATCGAGCGGCGCGAAATAGCCCGACCGCCCGAGGTTGTTGGTGATGACGCCGCTGATCGTATTGCCAGTGTCCTCCGCTCCCCCGCCCACGAGGAACGGCGCGATGGCGATCGGCAGCGGATCGATGCGCCCGCCG
>JBKJQU010000121.1:0-3387 GCA_046594995.1 Aestuariivirga sp. | reverse complement strand
GGTGGCGGTGGCAGCGTTGCGGCCATGATCAAGTCGATGGCGCCCACTTACGGTGTGCCAACCTGGTTCGCCCTCAAGATCGCGAAGGTCGAATCCAACTATAATCCGAATATCCGGGGCGCCGCCGGGGAATATGGCGTCTACCAGTTGAAGTGCGCCACCGCGAAGGGTATCGGCTTCAGCGGCAACTGCTCGGCCCTCCTCAATCCGCGCATCAATGTGCAATATGGCCTCGTTCATCTCTCGATGGCCATGAAGTCGTCGCGTGGCAATCTGCGCCTCGCGGCCTCGAAGCACAATGGCGGCCTTGGCCGCAAGACCATGGTGCACGGCTACGTGGCCAAGGTATTCTGATCGCTCAAGGGGCCGCGGACTCATGGTCTGCGGCCTTGTCCGTCCAGCCTGAGCCACATGCTGCGCGTATCGGCATTCTGCGCCAGCGAGAAGCTGGTGCCTTGGCCCACTTCAACAAATCCAAGCCCTTCGAGAATCCGCCGCGAGGCTTCGTTGCCGATCTGATAGCTTGCCACCATTGACTGGTGCCCGGTGACATCGAAGGCGTGATCCATCATGGCGCGCGTGGCTTCCGCGGCATAGCCCCGTCCCCAGAAGCCTTCGGCGAGCCAGTATCCGATCTCGGGCAACGCATCGGCTTTCCATTCATAGCCGATCCCGCCGATGAGTTCCGAAGGCGTTTCCTTCAGCGCAATGGCGCGGCGGACCGCACCCTCATCCGGCAGCCTCAGAAAGGTATCCGCATCCGCCAGCGCGTAAGGGTAGGGCACGCGTGCGGTCCACCGCGACACGTTGAAATTGCCCAGGCCCCGCAAAAGTGCTCCCGCATCCGCCGGCACATGCGGGCGGAGGATCAGGCGGGCAGTGGCGATGGTGGTCATGGGAATCTCAAAAAACAAAACGGAGAGGTGGCATCCCACCTCTCCGCTGAAAAGCTGTTGCCAGCCGGATCGGTGGATCCGGCGGCTATATCTCAAGAGCCTGCCGGTTACTCCGCGGCGATGGCCGGGACGACAGACACGGTCTGGCGGTCGCCCTTGGTCTTGCGGAAGGTCACGGTGCCAGCGACAACCGCGAAGATCGTGTGGTCGCGGCCGAGGCCCACGCCGGTGCCCGGGTGAACCCTGGTGCCGCGCTGGCGGATGATGATGTTGCCCGGAATGACGGTTTCGCCGCCAAACGCCTTGACGCCGAGACGGCGGCCGGCTGTATCGCGTCCGTTGCGGGATGAACCGCCTGCTTTTTTATGAGCCATGGTTGTTTCTCCTCAATCTCTAATCAGGCGCGGGCTTTGTCGGTCTTCGCGCGCGGCGGCTTGCCGGCGAGAAGTTCCTTGGCCTGCTCGATCCACTCTTCACGGGCCACGCGGCCGGTCTGCTTCAGTTCGGTCTCGACGCGCTCGACGTCCGCATCCGTCCAGGCCGCGATCTGCGCCAGCGTGGTGATGCCCATGTCGTTCAGCCCCTTCAGGAGCTTGGGGCCAATGCCGGCGATGAGCGAGATGTCGTCAGCCGAAACACCTTCAGCGAGAGCCGCCGAACCCATGAGGGTCGCGGGCGCTGCTTCGGCATTCATCGGCGCTGCCGCCTTCTTGGAGGGCTTTGCGCCGCCCATAAGGATTTCGCGGATCGTCACCGAAGTGAGGTCCTGGCGATGGCCGTTGCGCCGGCGGTAATGCTTGCGGCGGCGCTTCTTGAAGATGATGAGATGGGGCCCACGATCCTGGCTGGCGATCTCGGCCACCACGGTCGCACCCGCCACGAAGGGCGCGCCGATGTCGATGGTCGAGCCGTTCGACACCATGAGAACGTCGGTGAACTCGATCTGGTCGCCGGGAAGCCCTATGAGCTTCTCGATCTGAACTTTCTGGTCGGCTGCAACGCGGTATTGCTTGCCGCCCGTCTTGATGACTGCGTACATTTCTTTCGTCCTTGTTATACCGCGCCCTTTGGCGCCACCGGGACCCGTGATCCGGTGGGCTTTGGTCATCGGCGCGAATTCTTACGAAAGCGCGCAAGTGCCTGATTTCTCAAGCCGATATGGGTTGCCGGAGGCAGCGCAAAACGCGCCTTGGGTGCAAACCCTCCGCGCGGATGGGCGGGAAATAGGGGAAATTGGGCAGGAAGTCAAGAAAGGCACTTGCCGCGCTAACTCCTTCTTGAGGCTGCCGCAGGATAGCCTTGCGAAGATGCGGGAGACATGTTCATTTCAGGATGTGTTGGGGGATGATTGCTGATGTTGAGGTCTATGGCCTGCGCGGTGATATTCGTGCTTGCGGCGCTGTCGCTTGCCACGCCGGCCCTGCCGTCCAGCACCGTCATCCTCAGTGGCGCGGATTATGGCGCTGTCAAGAAACAGAAGAAAGCCAAGCCCGCCAAGCCCACCAAGCCTGCGAAGGCTGCGAAAACCGCGCCCAAGGCTCCGGAAAAGCCGAAGGAGAGCTGGGAACTGCCGATGAAGGTCGTCATCGTGCGCAGCAGCGTGCCCAACTGCGAGCCACTGTGCCCCGAATGGATCATGGCGGAGGGCGAGATCACCGCCGCAACTCCTGCCGCTTTCCGCAAAGTCCTGAAGCAGGCCGGCAAGAGGAATCTGCCGGTGATTCTGCTGTCTCCCGGCGGCAATGTCGATGCCGCAATCGAAATCGGCCGGCTCATCCGCAAGAACAAACTTAACATTGCGGTGGGCTTCACCAGATACGAGGATTGCGGACCTTTCGGCAAGGCTTGCAAGCTGCCCATTTCGCAGAACGGCATCTACCGCGGCACGGCCAAATCATGGGCCTCCTATTGCAACTCCGCCTGTCCGCTGATCCTTGCCGGCGGAACCGAGCGCATCGCGCATTACTCCGCACAGGTCGGTGTCCACCAGATCAAGACAATATGGACGCGCGAAATCGTCCGCTACTGGGAGACGTACAAGATCGTAAAAGGCAAGAAGAAGGTGATCAGCCGCAAGGTCGTCAGCCGCAAGCCGGGCAAGAGCTATGCGACCTATGGCATCGACAAGCGTCTGCGGAAGAAACTGACAGCCTATCTGAAGGAGATGGGCACTTCTCCCGCCATGGTCGATGACATGGAAAAGGCGCCCTATACCTCTCTGTTCTACCTTTCCAGCCACCGCCGCAAGGAACTGTCGCTCGCTACCATCGAGGCGGATGCCGGCATGTTCGGTAACAACATGCTCTGCCAGCAATCCGTGGCGGCGCCGGTGTGCGTGGAACGCAAGGATTTCTTGCCGTCCGCCCTCGCTCCATCCGCCGCCAAGTCCCTCGACATCCCGAAGGCGCCTGACAGCCTTGGCATCACCTCGGCTGACAAGCCAATGACGGTCGCCATCGTGCGCAATCCGGCTCAGGGTTGCGAGCCTCTC
>JBKJQU010000082.1:0-4073 GCA_046594995.1 Aestuariivirga sp. | reverse complement strand
TTTTCACGATCGATTGAATGCCGCAGGATTATCTTAACGCACCGCATCTGACCCCCGGCGATGTCGAAATCGGCATGCTGAGGCTGCGCACGCTGGTGCGGCTGCGCTGGCTGGCGATCGTCGGGCAGACAGGTGCCGTGCTGTTCGTCGAATTCTTTTTGGGCTTTCCGCTGCCGCTAAGCCTCTGTCTCGCGGCCATCGCCTTGAGCGCATGGCTGAACATCTTTCTCACCATCCGCTGGCGGAAAAGCGTCAGGCTTCAGGAAACCCATGCCGGACTGCTGCTGGTCTACGACGTGCTGCAGCTTGGCGTGCTGCTATACCTGACCGGCGGGCTGGAGAATCCCTTCTCGTTTCTCTTCCTCGTGCCCGTTACCATTTCGGCGACTTCGCTCTCGATCCGCTGGACCTTGTGGCTAGGCCTCATGGCTTTTGGATGCGCCACATTCCTGGCCTTCCAGCATTTCCCCCTGCCATGGGTGCCGGGTGTCAGGCTGGTGCTGCCTGAAATCTATATCGGCGGCATGTGGGCGGCGATCATCTCGGGCGTCGTATTCTCCGCGATATATGCTCGCCGCATTGCGGACGAAGCACGCCAGATGTCGGCGGCGCTGTCTGCCACCGAAATGGTGCTGGCGCGAGAGCAGCGGCTTTCAGCGCTCGATGGGCTGGCGGCCGCTGCCGCGCACGAGCTCGGAACGCCGCTTGCGACCATTGCACTCGTCGCCAAGGAACTGAAGCGCGAGCTGCCCACGGAAGGTCCGCATACGGAGGATATCGAACTCCTTATCAGCCAGACGGCGCGCTGCCGCGAGATTCTCGCAAGGTTGTCGAGCCGCGAGGCGCAGACGGATGAAATGTACCAGCGCACCAGGATCCTTGTGATGGTGGAAGACCTGATCGCACCGCTGCGGGGAGCCGACGTCGTCATCGCGGTCGCGAGTTCAGCCGACACCGACGACAAGGCCTCTGCGACCGAGCCTGTGTTCAATCGCAATCCCGGCATCACCTACGGGCTTGGAAACCTGCTGGAGAATGCGGTGGATTTTGCCGAAACGCGCGTCGAGGTCGATGCGAAATGGACGCCCGCGCAGGTCTCGCTTACCGTGCGCGACGATGGCCCCGGTTTCCACGAGAACATCTTCGACAGGCTGGGTGATCCCTTCGTGACGACAAGGCCCGGCTATGGCGAGGACACGGGCGAACCGGGCCGCCACGAGGGCATGGGGCTTGGCTTCTTCATCGCCAAGACCTTGCTCGAACGCTCGGGCGCCACGGTTTCGCTGGCGAACCGGCCGGCGCCGGAACACGGTGCGGTTGTTCACGTTGTCTGGCCCAGAAGCATGGTTGATCTCGGGAAGTCTTGAGCACGTAGTGTAGTGATTGAACCCGCTGCCCCAAGGGGATAGACAGCGGGAAACCCGCTAGAGAACAGCTGGACAGGTCAGTTCTGAATGACAAACGCCTTGATGCCCGATGAAAAGACCCTGCTGCTTGTCGATGACGACAAGCCCTTCCTGACGAGACTGGCGCGCGCCATGGAAACGCGGGGCTTCGAAGTTCTGTCGGCGGAATCGGTCGCGGAAGGGGTTGCCCATGTGAAACGCTCCGCGCCCTATTTTGCGGTGGTGGATTTGCGGCTGGCCGACGGCAACGGCCTCGACGTGATCGAGGCACTGCACCAGGCAAGGCCTGAGGCACGCGCCGTGGTGCTGACGGGCTATGGCAACATCGCCACCGCCGTGACGGCGGTGAAGCTTGGCGCCATCGATTACCTTGCAAAGCCCGCCGACGCCGATGCCGTCTATGCGGCGCTGATCGGCGACACCGACAGCCGCGCCGCGCTGCCCGATAACCCGATGTCGGCGGACCGCGTACGCTGGGAGCATATCCAGCGCATCTATGAGCTCTGCAGCCGCAATGTGTCTGAAACCGCGCGCCGCCTGAACATGCACCGCCGCACACTGCAGCGCATCCTTGCCAAGCGCGCGCCGAAATAGGCGTTAAGCATTCATAAACCACGAGGCGCGTGATCCTTGCAGAAGCGTAAGGTCAGGCATGGTCATTGCAGAGTTCCCGGGCAGGAATGTCAAAGAGGAACATGTGCCATGCCGTTCAAACGCGATCTCGGGACCTATCACGAGCAGCTCAAGCGGGACGGGTTCATCCTGCTGAAAGACATCCTCTCGGATGATTTCATGGCAGCGCTCAAGACCTATCTGGCACAGGCGAAGGCCGGCCAGGTTGCCGAATATGGCCAGTGGCGGATCGGCGGCAAGAAGCAGCAGTTCCTCTTCGATTTCCCCACGGAAGCCATGGCGGACCAGTTCCGCACGGGGATCGCGGCGCTGACCGGCCTCTCCAGACAGGGCTTCACCATTTCCGAGCGCCACCTGAAACAATATGACAATGACGCGCCCGCCTATCCCGCACCTCACAAGGACCGCGGCGCTTCCAAGTTCTCGATCGGCCTGCCTATTTATCTGGGCCCTGAGACCAGCGTCTGCGTTTTCCCGAATCTGGACCGCACGCCGAATGAGGGCGAGCGCGCCGTGTTCATGACGGAACAGGATCATCCCGGTCTGGAGCACATCTACAATTCGCCGGACGCCCTGCCGCTGCACGAGGAACTGGGCGACATGATCGTGTTCTTAGGCTCCGCCATCTATCACGAGCGCATCCGCCCGCGCGGCACTTCCGTTGTCTATATCAAGGTGAACGACGAGGGCTTCGATCCGCTGGGCGAGAACATCTATGCGCCCGCCAGGGTGATGGAACCGGCTTAATACTCCGCCAGCGGATCATGCAATCCGTGCAGCCTCAGGGCTGCGGCGCGCGCGAAGGCGAGCGTCACGGCCTTGCGGCGCGAGGCATGAAGCGGCAGCGCGTCCGGGTGGCGGAGAATGTCCGCCCCCCAGCTGTCCGCGATCATCAGACCCGTGCCGTCGGGAATGATTTCGGTGGGAACGCTCGTCGGAATGGCGAAGAACAGCCGGTCGCAATAGTCACGGTACTCCGGCCATTTCGTGTCGCACCGGTAATCCTCGACCGATGACTTGATCTCGACGATCCAGATCTGGCCCGCATCATTGAGGCCGATGATATCGGCGCGCCGGCCGGTGGCCAGCGTGAATTCGGGAAGTGTCGCAAAGCCGCAAGCACGCAGCAGCCGGCACACGCCGCGCTGCACCATCAGTGCAGTATCGGACTGCCGGCCGTCAGGTTTGATCAGAAGCCGCATCTTTGCCCCTTGTTCAAGGCGCCGTCCTGATCCTAATCTCTGCCCCACAAACACTGCGCCGGTCAACGGCCAGCCGGGGAAATTCAGGATGGGAATACTGCTTGGCCTCAGTAGGGCCATCGACGCGCTGACGCATTTCATCGGCTTTCACGTCAGGTGGCTCATCCTGGTGGCGGTGCTGGTCTCGGCGACGAATGCCATCATCCGCAAGACCTTCGACATGAGTTCCAACGCCTGGCTGGAGTTGCAATGGCTGCTTTTCGGCGCGGTCTTCATGCTGGCGGCTGCCTTTACGCTGCAGAGAAACGCCCATGTGCGGATCGATGTCGTCTCAAGCCGCCTGTCGAAGCGCACGCGCGACGTGATCGACCTCCTGGGCCACTTGCTGATGCTGGCGCCCATCACGCTCATCCTGCTGTGGCTATCCGGCCCCTTCTTTCTGGAAAGCTTTCGCAATGGCGAGATGTCGTCGAACGCCGGCGGCCTGCCCGTATGGCCGGCCAAGCTGGTGATTCTGATAGGCCTCGTGCTGCTGTTCCTGCAGATGATTTCCGAAGTCATCAAGCGCAGCGCGATTCTGGCAGGCGTC
The DNA here is from genome assembly GCA_046594995.1 of Aestuariivirga sp. Lineage (GTDB taxonomy): Bacteria > Pseudomonadota > Alphaproteobacteria > Rhizobiales > Aestuariivirgaceae > Aestuariivirga. The sequence continues at coordinate 243 of JBKJQU010000082.1, read as the reverse complement.
ATCCATGATCCCGTGCCCGAATCGGTCCACGGCCATTCGCCCTCCGATATCTCGCCTGCCGGAGGGCATAACGAATGATCGACCTGATTGCCCACAATCTTGCGCCGATCATGTTTTTGGCGCTCATCGGCTTCCTGCTGCTGGGCTATCCGGTGGCCTTTTCGCTGGCCTTCAACGGCCTGCTGTTCTTCATCATCGCGGTGGAACTCTCGCCCTATTCGAACGAGATCTCGCTTTCCTGGC